>CAYMMN010000061.1:0-12675 GCA_964391495.1 uncultured Flavobacteriales bacterium
GTTGTTGGTTGTTGGTTGTTGGTTGTTGGTTGTTGGTTGTTGGTTGTTGGTTGTTGGTTGTTGGTTGTTGGTTGTTTATGAAAATTTAAAAAAATCTACAATCTAAAAATCAAAAAAATATTGCGCCCTATAAATATCTGCCGAAGCGCGTGCCTTATAAATCAATTAAGTGATTGGAATAATGCATAGCTCTGAAACTATTATTTTCAATTGACCTAAAAGATCTCTGCGAGATGACGATCGCCGGCATTCGATTGTGTCGTCCAGATCACGCCGAATATATTCGGTAAGATGAAACAAAGTCTATTCGGCGTGATCTGGGAACATCGACGTTTTTAAATAGAGGTTACGAAGATTTATTCGACAATAAACCGTCCTTTACTCCGGAAGAATTCTGAATTTATGACTACTTGGTAAATTCCTTTAGCAAAATGAGATACTTCAATAATTGTTACTTCATTTTCAATAGAACGAGCCTCATAGACGATTACTCCCTTTGAATCATAAATTAATAAATCTCCAATAAATTTCGAATCGATGTTAATTAGTTTGTGAGCAGGATTGGGGAAAATTTTGAATTGAATGTTTTGATTTAATTCATGAACTTTTGTTGTCTGACACGATGCATCTGAATCTGGGAGGACGGTGATGCAAAATGTTTTAGTGGCCGATCCGGTAAATGGACAATGGTTATCTGAAACCTGAACATTGATACAGTATGGATTTATTCTGACATCAGACAATGAAGGCGTCCAGCTAAATAGCACACTGTTTCCGAGTGTGCCACTAGTATCAAGCGTGGCGCCTCCATACAATGTATCATATATAAGTGTAGTTGAATCTCCACTGTCAGCATCGGTCATAAAAATGAGGAAATTAAGTAGTTGACCCGGGCAAGCTGTGATGTTTTGTTGTGATGTTCCATTTATTCCGGAAATTTCCGGTAAATGATTATAGCAATTTGCTGAAATAAGTTGGATGTCCCTTTCCGTTTTTCCAATTAAGACACCGTTTCTGAATTCACTGACAAGAACAGCATAAATTGTGGATTCAATTTGGCTTGGGTGCATGCACATCAATCCGCTTGAAGCATCAAGTGTTATCGGTGGATTTGAAAACAAGGGATGTGAATAGGTGTATCCATTTAAATAGGTAACAGTAGAATCAATAGTTCTATGGGGTGGTATTAATTCGAACGTCAGAGAATCTCCATCCGGGTCAGTTGCGGCATTGGAAATGCATTGTTGAGTAAGATTACTTGCAATGACAGTCGGCTCAAACTCAAAAACAGGTGAAGAATTACACATTGCAATTGTATTATTTAGAGTAGCGAAAACACACAATTTATCAACCCCAGGTCCCATGGTAGTTGTAATATTAAGAGTTCGTGCATTTTCAGTTAAACTAAATACCCAATCATCACAATAGCCCGGCAAAGTGACAAGAGTTGAATATTCAAATTTTCTTATGCCTAAATAGTATCCTCTATGACAAGTACTTGAATCAAGTGAACAAATTCGTGTAATGTTATCGTTTATTAATACTGGTGAATTCAAAGGATAAGGTCCTGCAGTAAAGCAGGAAGATTGAATGTCCATATACACAGGATCATTGATTGATATTCCGCTGCAATCACTATACAAAGTATATATAAAACGGTATTGATTGCTGCCCAAACATTCATAACGGAGTTCAGCTCCTGCAGCATGACTTGCTTTGACCTGATAGGATGTCAATACGAATAGTGCAGTAATTATTATTATAAAAAATGTTTTCATGAAGATGAGTTGATGATCAAATATACTATTTTATTTATATTTAATAAATTGTTTGATCCATCACAAAAATTGTCGAATGTGTAGCAGCGAATAATTTTCGCAGAACGACTAAATAATAGGAGGGGTATTTACTATATTTACAGTCTATCTGTCACACATGAAAAATTTCATACTATTTTTTTTACTACTTACAACAGTAAAATCCTCTTTTGCTCAACTATCTCTGCAATGGCAATTTGATGTCAATACTCCTGAAGAAAGTCGTTGGATAGTAGTCGATTCTCAGGATAATGTTTATACTCTTGGAAAAGATGGTGGTCTGAGAAAATACAATCATTTCGGAGACTCTGTTTTTTATGTTACTGATACAGCAACAGGCTACAAACCGTATGCTATTGCTATCGATTCAAACGACCACATTGTGACCATTGGAAATTATTATGAAAATGCCGGATCACAAGCAATACTTGTAGAGAAATACAACACCAACGGAATTCTTTTGTGGGCAACTTCAATTAACACACCGAATGGTAATGAAGAATTTCCGACAGCTATGACATTTGATCAGAACAATGATATTTATATCACCGGATGGGACGGCGGTCAATCAAGTGGAAGATATTATTCAGCTAAAATCAATGCTGCAGGTGTCTTTCAATGGGGTAATAGTTTCGATCAGGGACAAATCTGGAATCAATATTATGGAAAAGATATAGCTGTCTTAAATCCAAACATTATCTATTCCACCGGTACAGTGAACGAAGATAGCACCAGAAACGACATGATTATCATTCGTTATAATCAAAATGGCGATACTGTATGGACCCAAAGTTTTAATTACTATGATTATTATAGCTCACAGTGGCCGACTGAAGATCAAGGCATCCAAGTCGAAACTGATCAGTATGGAAGTGCCTACGTACTTTCAACAGTTGTGGGTGAAGAAATGAATGTATTGATCAAATATGACTCTACAGGCTACCGCATTTGGGTGAAACGAGTTATTGCGACCCGTTCAAACATTGTCAATATGATTGTATACAATAATGAAATTTATTTGGGAGGGAATCTTGATCAAGGCAGTGGAATGAAGGTACCCTACGTTTGCAAGATGGACACCAGTGGGACTGCTATTTTCAGTAATGCAAGTTCCCCTAGCAGGATTACATTTACAGACATGGATCGATATGAAGGCGGTATTGTCCTGACAGGACATACTTTTGCTAATTGTACTAATTGTAACCAGAACGGTCATACGTTATTGTTTGACAGTCAGGGTAATCAGCATTGGTTGTTTTCAATGGATACTCAATTTGGCATGTACACTGATGAGCCGTATGGGGTTACAACTTCTCGATCGGGTGGAATATATGTAACGGGTAACGGTCACGGAAGTAGTTATTGGATGAACACATATAAACTGTATCCATGTGACAGAATAAACGCGACGGTGACACACAATGGGCCCTTGCATACAGCCAATTACATACCCGGAGCAAATTATTACTGGCGTGATTGCGCTAATGATTCGATTGTCGCATTTGGAAGTGAGCTTTACGGCTATAATGAAACCTATCCCGGAGATTTTGAAGTTGAAATTTCAGTTGGAACTTGTTCTGACTTTACAATTTGTCCTCCCACAGGTTTTCATTCTGTCAATGATGAAACTGCTTTTTCAATTTATCCAAATCCTGCAGAAGATGAATTATTTGTACAAGGTTTTAAGAACGGTATTTGTTCCATCTATTCCATTGACGGACAACTTGTGAAAACTATTGAGTTACCGGATAGAAAAGCCATTAATATTAGTGAGCTGAATTCCGGCATGTATATTTTTTCAGTTAGAGGAAGCGAGGGTACGAAAAATTTCAAATTCACAAAAAGCAATACCAGATGATTGGGAAATTTCGGATCTGAACCAACTGCTTGATCTTTTCACAAAGATCTTTTAGGTAATTTAGTAATATTCTCAATTGTAAAATAAGCAGTCCTCCATTTGCTCCAATTAATAACATTGCACTCTCTTTGCAGGGGCTTAGGTTGTGGAGTATTCTACAACAAAAGGCAAAAATTAAAATCTAAAATTATCTCTCTTGAGCTGGACATATACTACTTACTCAAGTCAATTTCCAAATATTTCGGCCATTAAAAAAATAAAATAAGTGATGAAATAAATCACTCAGCAACCTAACCCCGGGCGGCGCGAGGGACGAGCAAAGCACGGGTGGGGCGGGATTGAGGAGGAGGAACAGGTCGTTCCAAAAAAAACTTTGCGTCCTCTGCGTCTTTGCGAGAAATTTTTCACGCAAAGACGCAGAGGACGCAAAGTGTTATAATGAAAATTTGAGGTAACAGATGTTCAGTCCTTCTTTTAGCCAGATTTTTTCATAGGTGGTTTTGATAGAAAGGACATCGTCCGCGTATTCGCTTTGATACAAATGATCGGTTTGAATTTCGATTCTTAAATTTTGTTCACGGATGACATTGAGTGTGAAGTCGTAGAGAAAGCGGCTGTCAGTTTTCAGGTTGACAAATCTTCCGGGTTTCAGAAATTGTCTGTACAAAGACAGGAATCGTGGCGAGGTAAGTCTTTTGTGATCGTGACTTTCGCGGAGATGCGGATCCGGAAATGTGATCCAGATTTCATCGATTTCATCCGGACCAAAAAACGAGGCGATGTTTTCTATCTGGATCCGAAGAAAGCCCATGTTTTTGATATTCTTCTCCACACCTGTTTTCGCGCCGCGCCAGAGACGTGCTCCTTTCCAGTCGATACCAATGAAATTCTTTTCCGGAAATTTTTCCGCGAGATTTACGGTATACTCTCCCCTGCCACAACCCAATTCAAGAACGATAGGCGCCTGGTTCCGGAAAAAATTCTCATGCCACTTCCCTTTCATACTGTGATCTACCGGCGGGTAGGTCACATAAGGTTGAATGAGATTTGGAAAGGTTTCATTTTCCGCGAAGCGTCGCAATTTGTCTTTTCCCATAGTTCTTTGAAGCGGGCACGAAAATAGAAAATTCGTGCGAGATCAAATCATCACCTGTGTCAATCCTAACGGATCACTTCAAAGCGAAGTGTTTTTGTTTCTTTCTCATTGGCAACGCGTAGAAAATAAACTCCTGCAGCCAAACCGGAAACATCAAAACTACGGATGGATGGAACTCCTGTCCAGCTGCGCAGAATTTCACCTGTTGTATTCAGTACTGTAACATTGTATCTTGATGTTACATGTCCGGGGATATTCAGTGTGATGAGACCGGAAGCCGGATTCGGATAAACCTTCACGTTTGCCTGATTCAGTTCAGGAACACCAACACCAAGACTTCCATTCACTTCGATATTCTGCACATAAATGTCTGTGGATGTTCCGCTGCGATCATCCTGCCATGCGACAACAACCTGACGATTCTTCTCCTCTGTAACTGTAGCATTGCTCTTACCACTTGATGAAGTGGCGACGGATAAAATCTGATTCGACCATACAAAATTTCCTGTACTGTCGAACATGGCCGCAGAATAAGTGTTTACCGGGAAAGCATCATCCGAATAATTGATCAGGTAACCTCTGCTGGTTTTTTGTCCGTATGTCTGAGAAAATGAATTGACGGCAGTCACCACCATTGCTCCGTTTGCGCCAAGCAGAAGATTTCCGGAAGGATCAACTTTCTGCATGTAGATTTCGGTGCTTGTATTGTAGAATGCATAAATATTTCCTGTAGCATCCAGTGCCGCGGAAATATTATCCAGCGCGAGCGATCCGGGAACAGATACAACATTCTGTCCGTTCGCGGCAAGCAATGAATTTCCGCTTGGATCGATGTGCTGCACATAGCCATCTAGGTAAATTCCGCTTCCGCGTCCGTCCATCCAGGCAACGACACATCCTTCATTGCCATCTGAAAACGGATTCATGGTGAGGATAAAGGGAATACTTCCGGCAGTTTGAAAACCGATATCGCCACCCCAGAGCGATTGAGCGCTGAGTCCGAATTTATTGATGGAGAGTTCCAACTGTGATGCCGAGAAACCGGGAGCATTCGCTTTCTTGAAGAGCAGATAAAAGCTGCTATCGTTGCACAGCACAAGACGAGGATAGCTGAAATAACGCAATCCGGTTCCGCTGTGTTCGTAGTGTAAATAACCGTTCTGTCCCCACATTCTTGTTCCGTCGGCTGAAACACGCTGAATATAAATTCCCGTTGAATCATCAGATTGCCATGCGATAATCGTGGACTGATCGGGCATTGGCAATACTTGCGGATTCACATCCGTATTCGCGCCAAAGGAAAGCTGTAAGCCACCATTGCCCCAGACAAGGAGACTATCTGGAGAAACACGTGAAGCAAAGACATCAAAATTTCCTGTACGGCTGTCTTCCCAAGCGGCAACAGCATGATCTTCCGGACCCATGGCCATGGAATATACGGTTGTAAAAGTTTGGGAGTGATCATCATCACTCAGCAATTTACCGGTGCTTCCCCACTGTGGATAACCAAGTGCATCCACTTTTTGCATGTAGATGCTGTATCCTCCTCCATTTGGAAGACGATAACTGATATACGTATTGCCGGAGCTGTCGGCAACTGCGATAGGATCTACACATTCCTGGCCCTGAGCGGCGAGTGTATTGAGTGCAGGATCACTTGCCCATTGAGCGTTGGCAATTACAAAGGAAAACAGGGATAATACAAGCGTAGATATTCTTTTCATCGGTTTGAATTTGGCGATCTAAATTAAACAATAAAATTGATCCTGAATATTCAAATCTCTCCTATTCTACTCCAATCCTTACCCGTGAACTTCGTGATTCTCACTGTGCTCTTTGTGAACCATCTGTGATTGATGGTCGTTTTAAAAAGCGAGGAAAACAATTTTGGAACACAAAGGGCGCAAAGGTTCACTATGGACACAAGGGGATTGATCATAGAAAATTACCTTAACTTTACTTTTCGAAAGGAAAATGTCTTCACCGAAACGCATACTTGTTGCTCCGCTGGACTGGGGCCTTGGTCACGCCACGCGCTGTGTGCCGCTGATCCGGCGTTTCCGTGAGGAAGGACATGAAGTGCTCCTTGCCTGCAGTGGAAATGCGGCAACATTTTTACGAAGCGAATTTCCGGATCTCAAATTTTTAGAGAAGAAAGGATACGGAATCCGTTACTCATTGCACATTCCGATGTCGCTGATGATGGTTTTACAGTCGCCAAAAATTTTATACAGCATTTACCGGGAACATCAGTGGCTGAAAAAAATTCAAAAGCAATATCAACCTGACGAGGTTGTTTCGGATAATTGTTACGGCTTGTGGAACAAAAACATGCGAAGCATTTTCATGACGCATCAGCTGATGATCAAATGTCCATCCGGTTTAAAATGGATGGAACCAATGTTGCATCGTGTAGTACGCTGGTTCGTCTCGAGATATGATGAATGCTGGATTCCCGATGTAGCGGACAGCTACAATCTATCAGGTGATCTCTCCCACAAATATTCCTTGCCGAAGAATACAAAATTTATCGGGAGTCTGAGTCGTTTCGTTTATTCAAAAAATGACACAACAACAAAATATGATTTGTGCATTCTGATCAGTGGTCCAGAGCCACAGCGAACAGCTTTGGAAGAAGCATGTTTACTTGCATTAAAATCTTTTAAAGGAAAAGCAATTCTGATACAGGGAAAACCGGGAGCAAAAGAAAGTTTCGCCGAAAATGAAAAGCTAAGGATTGTTTGTCATCTTGAGAGTGACGAACTCCAATCTGTCTTGCTGCAATCGGAAAGAATCATCTGTCGGTCAGGTTACTCTACTGTGATGGATTTATTTGAGCTGAAAAAAGGAGCCCTGTTAATTCCAACGCCAGGACAAACAGAGCAGGAATATCTTGCAGTTTATCTTGATGGAAAATTTGGTTTTAAGACTTTACAAAAAAACGAACGCATATCCGACTGGATAAAATCGATTCCGGTTAAAACAGAGCTGGAAAAAGTAAAGAAAGAAGCACCCCTGATCAGTGTGTATTGAAAATAAATTCAGGAGTAGTGATCGTGTTGCTTTGATGCAGACCGCGATCGTAAATGAAAATATCGTATTTCATCGTATCGTTCACGAGTGGAAAAGGAAGATTGAGTTCGCGGAGAATTTCTCCTTTCAAAGCTTTGTTTTTTCCATCAGGAGTCAGGTAAGGAATGCGTGAACTCACGGGAGTATCAATGGTGTTCCACACTCCATTTTGTTTGATGAACATTTTTACAATAAAATTATTGTAATACTGACTTGTAGGATCGTCAAAAATCGGGTCGTTCTCTCCGGACTCACGGCTCTTGTATCCGATATCTCCGTCTCCGTCGGTGAAAGAAATGGTCACATAAAACAACTGATCAAAACCCTGCTGATCTTTGGTGGTATAGGCTGATTTGTATTCAATTGCAGGTATAACCGGATACTCTTCGGGCTTCTTGCAGGCATAGACCAGCAGTGTAGTGAAGATGAGGACTGTAAAAAATCGGAAGTACTTCATGGATACAATTGAAAGGCTAAATTTACAAAATATTTGAACGAAATTTCCAGCAAATTCATTTTATGGCACTTCTGTTACCTGTTAAAGGAATCCACCCTGTTTTTGGGGAAAATTGTTTTTTGGCGCCAAATGCCACAGTCGTAGGTGATGTGGTGATGGGAAAAAGCTGCAGTGTATGGTTTAACGCTGTAGTACGTGGAGATGTGCACTCTATCCGTATTGGCGATAAAGTGAATATCCAGGACGGAGCAATTATCCACTGTACCTATCAGAAAGCGGCAACCGTGATCGGTAACAATGTCAATATTGGACACAATGCACTGGTGCATGGATGTACATTAAAAGACAATGTCCTGGTTGGAATGGGTGCGATCATCATGGATCATGCAGTTGTGGAACCGTTTAGTATAGTGGCTGCAGGATCAGTAGTTCTTGAAAACACGATTGTTGAATCCGGATTCATTTATGCCGGAGCCCCCGCAAAAAAAATCAAAGCCATCAGCGCCGAACAAAGACTCCTCCTGGAAGAACTGGCGGACAGGTATGTGATGTATAGTGGGTGGTATAAGTGAGGGACGGGGGACTAGGGACGAGGGACGGTTGGATTGTTGATTGTTGATTGTTTGAATTCAGAACTCTACTAAACCAACCCGGAACTCGGAACCCGGAACTCGGAACCCAACCTACATCCAAATATCCTTCTTCTCCAGATGTATTTTATTTTTGAAAAAGTACTTTGTGCTTTCTTCGAATGATTTTGTAAAATCGGAAACGTAGAAATGGTGTACGGGTTTGCGTTTGGGGGCGAGTTGTTTTTCTCTTTTCAGAATATCTTTCACTGAATCCGCGACGACGCCGGCGGAATCGACGATATCGATTCCTTTTTTGTAATACTCTTCTACTTCCTTTTTAATGAGTGGATAATGAGTGCAGGCGAGAATAAGCGAATCGATCTTCGCGAGTTTCCGGCTATCCAGATAAGAAGCAATTACTGTCCGGCTTATCTTGTTATCAAAAAATCCTTCTTCAATCATTGGAGCAAGTAATGGTGTGGCGAGGGAAGCGACTTCCAGTTTTTTTCCTTTGGCATGAATTTTCTTCGCGTAGATATCGCTTTTGATGGTACCCTTGGTACCGATCACGCCAATTTTATGATGCTTCTTATTGCCAGTGACGTAATCCACAACAGGATCGATTACATTGACGACTGGTACCGCATTGCCTACAAAATCCTTGACGGTTTCGTAAGCCATTGCGGAAGCTGTATTGCAGGCGATCACGATCATTTTACAATTTTCCTTTAGCAAAAACTGACTGATGCGAATCGCGTAATACTTGATCGAATCGGGCGATTTGTCACCATAAGGCAAATGCGCGGTATCCCCGAAATAAACGAGGGATTCATTTGGCAATACATTCTGAATGGCGTTGGCGACAGTGAGCCCACCGATTCCTGAATCGAAAATTCCGATGGGTCGATTGGCGGATACTCCGCCCGGCTTCTTTTTAGCAGTCATAGGTAAGGCAAAAGTAAAACTCCACAGCGTTCAGAAAGCCTCTGTCTCAAAATATTTGTTCACCAAATAGCTCAGGCTTTTTTCCTGCCGAGTTTACCACGGACATCCAGGTAATCGATGTAGTACAGGAGTTTCATTGAAAAGCTGTTCAGCTGATCCGCGGCGAGCGTACGGTCGAGGTTGCGGAAATAGGGATTGATCAAATCCTGACCGACATCCTGGATACTGTTTTTCCAAACCAGATTGAACTCGCTGCCCGGCGCGAAATGCCAGGAATAGACCATGTCAACATTGAACAGGTTGAAATTGATATTTGTATTTCCCGTAAAGCTTGTATTCGGCGTCAGTTCTCCGTCTTCCAGGAGCGTGTAATATTGCTTGTCGTTCACGTTTGAAAAATAGTGTCTACCACGCAGCTGGATACCCATGGAATTATTGAAAGTATATTTTATGCTCAGGATATTTTCAACCGTTTTCCGGTCCCGACGTGCAAACAGAATATCATTGTTGCTTTCATCAACAGTAGCATACCCAGCATAATTATAGCGCGGACCGATGATCGTTTCAAGACTTACAGCCAAGTGGTCATTGAATCTGAAATTCTGATACAAATCTGAATCAAAACCCCAGCCTTTAAAGCGGTCTTTGAATTTTACATAGTAGAAATAGCTTACGTAATATTTTTTGGAATAATTGGTCGAGAGGTTAATTCCAAAACCATTATAGGGTAATTCTTTGTACACTCTGCCGGGATGACGTGCTTCATAAAAATCATTGGCATATACCGGATTGAGATCGGCGTTAAGATTGAGCGACCATAGGTTTTTAAATTGCGTATAATTCCAGATGTAGAAATAAAAGCTCTGGAAAGATCTCGGGAGATATCTGGAAAGGTACCACATCCCTACTCCTGTATTGTTCCTGTTATACCATTTGCCCGGCTTGAAAATATTATAACTCATATCGACCTGCTGGTCAATTTCATTATTGTTGAATAAAATCCCAAGATCGTTCGGATCGTATTTATCATCCCACAAATACTGACCGAGTGTAAAACAGAATTTTCCACTTGTTTTTCCCGCGGTAACCATGTAATGATAGCCTTCAAGAGTATGATCTGTGAGGTTGTATTGCCGGCTGGTTGCCACTTTTCCGGAGACATTGTAGGTATTGGTTTTGTCATTCACTGAAAACATACCCGCAGTGAGGTTCGCGTCGTAAGTTGAACCGTTGCGAATCACATTTGTATTGAGCAGAGTGACGGATGAACTGTTTTTGAGTGACTGGTCAAAGACAAGAATATTGTAATTCGTCAAAGGCTGAGTTTCAATTTCGCGTTTTTGTCCTTCTGTACTTTCTAGTGTCGCATACATCGGTCGTGTCACAGCATTGAACACGCCTATTCCCAGACCACCACTGGTGCGGCCGGAGACTTTTGTGGCATTGAGTAATTTTGATTCCGAAGGATTTTTGATAACCGTTTCGTCAGCGCCGGCTTCATCGTAAGGTTTGTAATAATTCACCGGTTCGCTTCCGATCCTGCGGGAGTAGAAAAATCCACCTTTATTAAACAGCTCAGTTCCTTCCGTAAAAAATCCGCGGTTCTCATTATAACGAATTTCAAAGGGTGTCAGGTTCAGAATACGATTGTCTGATTGCACCTGTCCGAAGTCAGGAATCAATGTCATGTCAAGCGTGAAGCTCTGACTGATCCCGTATTTCAAATCCATTCCACCATTGATATTGGTATTGGTGTTTTTTAAACCGGGTGTATTGTATGGGTAATGATCGATGTAAGCGGAAATATAGGGAGAGAGCGAAAGCCTTACCGGCGGTTTGATGTTTTTGATCTCGGACATTTCTCCCCATTGAGTCATAAAACCATTCACTGAAGGATCCACTTTGCTCCAGAACAATTGCTGACTGGAAACATCGCGTGTACGCATGAAATTGACGGCCCAGGTTTGCACTTCTTTTTTCGGAAAACGAAGAGCGGAATAAGGAATTCTCAATTCAGCATACCAGTTGTTTCCTTCTATTCTGGTGGCGCTTTCCCAAACTGCGTTCCAGCTTGGATCTTCGGCATTATTTTCACTTGAATAACGGGCATCAAATTGCACACCAGACGGTGTGACAAAAAAACCAAAACCACACTGATGTTCATTGTAAGGATCAAAAAACACTGAGAACATATCGGCACTACCGATATTGTCACGTGTGCTCAGTTCATGATGGATGCTATCGGGCGAAACATCGTGCATACAGGCCGCTACATAAACAGCCATATCATCATAAGAAATATATACTTCAGTGGAAAGATCATCGCGTTCCGAGCGGCCTGCAACGGGTCTGGTTTCGGTGAAGCCCTTTACTTTACAGGAAGATTTCCAGCAATCGTCATTGATGATTCCGTCAATTTTTGGAGGCTGTGAAATTCTTTCGGCTTTGAGAGCACGGCGAACTTCATCCGTTGCAAAAATTTGCATCGAGTGTAAAGAAAAAAGAAGGAAACAGAGCAGTAGGCGTTTAATCATGGGATCAATGGATAATGCTGGGACGCTTTAAGCCGGTAATTTGTTACAATGCAGAAGTAAACTAAGCTTCCTGTAAATTAACGCAATCGGACGTTTGAACTTTGTTAACGAAATGTCAATTATTCAGGATTTGCTATATTTTATTCAGAATTGAAAATTTTAAAATTCTGCGGTCAGGTTAATCAGAAACATCCTACTTTTACAAAAATGAATTCCACTGCTTATATCTCCTCCGCATTGGGCTGGCTTGAAATAGCTTCATCGGATGAGTCTATTTGTAAGTTGAGTTTGCTCGATAAAGAACCTGCACTCTCAATCCAGAAT
>CAYMMN010000062.1:0-12547 GCA_964391495.1 uncultured Flavobacteriales bacterium
ATATTATATCATCAATAAAAAAAGTATCCAAATGAAAACAAAAATTCTTCCGCTGATAGCAGGGACATTATTTTTATTCAGTTGTGGGAACGCCACAAACGATAAGACATCTGTACCAACAGATTCCAATGTCCATGAACAACACCATGAAGCAGCCGTAAGTAGTGCTCTTGAGTTGAACAACGGTGAGAAATGGACAGTGAACCCGGAGATGATGGTTCATGTTCGAAACATGGAAAACGAACTGAATTCTTTTGCCGGAACCGGATTAAGCGATTACCAGGGCTTAGCAACAAAATTGCAGCAATACAATGATCTGATCATTTCAAGTTGCACCATGAAAGACAAGGCCCACGAGGAATTGCATAAATGGTTGTTGCCCTATATTGATTCAGTAAAGGAATTATCTGAAGCGAAAGATGAAAGTGATGCGGCTTCTAAACTTGAGAAAGTTAGAAGTTTATTCGCGATGTTTAATGAGTTTTTTGGGGCTTAATTCAGGTTAGGTAGAACCTGTTATTTCCGGAACTTACAGGGCAGAGGTATAAAAACTAAATAATTTAAACCAGTTTAAAACAAAAAATTATGGAATCGATTATGTCACCACAACAAATGATTGAAATGTTTACAGTGAAAGTAGAAAGCGGTCATACAATTGAGCAGATTTCTTCAAAAATCAGTGCTGCTTGTGAAACCTATAAGTTTTCTCTCTTGCAAACTTACATCTATCATGAAATACTGGAGAGCAAAGGATTTCCAATAAAACGAAAGGTTTTTATTTATGAAATTTGCCAGGCAAAGGTTGCGGCATTGATGTTAGCTGATCATCCCGAATTTTCGGTTTTCATGCCTTGCAAAATTTCAATTTACGAAAATGAGGGAAAAACAATCCTTTCAACTATGAATATGGAACTTGTGCTGGGAGTATTAGAGGATAACAAAGTTTTATTTAGTGAAACAATGCGTTTGTTTAATTCATTGAAGGAGATGTTAAATTCGTTGGCACAATAAAATTCTAACCATGAGTACGGTATTGATCATCATCAACGATGCACCATATGGAACTGAAAAGGCCTACAATGCGATGCGTCTTGCCAATCAATTGGGAAAAGAGCATGAAGAGGTAGTTGTGCGGATCTTTTTAATGGCTGATGCCGTTACCTGCGCTCTAAAAAACCAATATACACCCAATGGTTATTATAATATCGAGCGAATGTTAAAACTGGCTTTAACAAAAAAGGCGATTGTTAAAATTTGCGGGAGTTGTGCTGAAGCAAGGGGATTGAATTCCGCTTTAATTATTACTGGGATTGAATTGAGTACCATGGCTGAACTCACAAATTGGGTTTTAGACAGTGATAAAGTACTGGTATTTTAAGGTTGAATCCATTACACAAGAGTTATTCTGATTCAGGAATGTAATAATTTGCCGATTGCAATATTTTACTACTTTTGCAATTGTGAGAATGCGTATTCAACTTTCTGCCCGAATTCTTGTCATGTATATGATGGTCATGTTAGTGGCTCCTTGTCACGATACATGTGATGCCGCTTTTCACGGACAATTAGCTTCAGTTTCTGTCGTTCAGAATCATCATGAATCTATTGACGATATTTGCAGTCCATTCTGCAGCTGTGCATGCTGCGCAACAGCTATTCAGGGATTGCATTTTGTAAAATTAAATGTTCTGCACCAGTTTTCTCTTCATGATTTTGTTTTGCTGAACCCTGTTTTTTATTCTTTGGAAAGTACTTCCATCTGGCAGCCGCCTAAATCCTGTTAATAAAAATTTTAATTGTCCTGAAGGGGCAAATGTGTTTTTCACGAGGATGATTCATCGTGGAATATGTTTTATTTTATTAATTCTTGATAATTATGATAGAAAAGATCATACGATTTTCCGTTGGGAATAAACTGATCACCGGAATCTTCCTGATTTTATTTGTTGCCTGGGGATCCTGGTCCGTAAGCCAACTCTCGATTGATGCCTTGCCGGATGTGACCAACAACCAGGTACAGGTAATCACAAGTACACCAAACCTGGCGACGCAGGAAGTTGAACAATTCATCACGTATCCGATCGAGATGCAAATGAAATCAATTCCCGATGTTGTCGAATTGCGTTCAACATCCCGCAGTGGTTTATCGGTGATCACCGTTGTTTTCAAGGATAATGTTCCCGTGAACATTACCCGTCAACAGGTTTCCGAAAGATTGAAAATGGCTGAGGAGGATTTGCCGAAACAGTTTGGTTCTCCTGAAATTGTACCACCCACAACCGGGCTGGGTGAAATTTATCAGTACACCATTTCACCAAAAAAAGGATACGAGAAGAAGTACAATGCTATGGAATTAAGAACAATTCAGGATTGGATTGTGAAACGTCAATTGGTTGGTACACCGGGAGTGGTAGATGTCAGCAGTTTTGGCGGTTATCTGAAGCAGTATGAAGTCGCGATTGCTCCTGAAAAACTGGTAAGCATGAACATTTCGCTTACGGATGTTTTTGAAGCGCTTTCAAAAAATAATCAAAATACCGGAGGCAGCTATATTGACAAGGGACCGAATATCTATTTTATCCGAGGGGAAGGATTGATTCAAAATTTACAGGACATCGAAAATATTGTTGTTAAGAATGTAAATGATATTCCGATCAAAATTCATGATATTGGAAAAGTTCAGTTTGGATTCGCTCCACGTTACGGCGCAATGACCAGGAATGGAGAAGGCGAAACCGTTGGCGGTGTGGTATTGATGCTAAAAGGAGCAAATAGCGTGAAAGTGATTGCCGATGTCAGAGAGCGGATGCAAAAAATTGAGAAGAGTCTTCCTGAAGGCCTGATGCTGGATGTTTTTGTAGATCGGACCAAACTGATTGAGCGAACTATTGGAACCGTAACAAAGAATCTGATTGAAGGCGCATTGATAGTCATTTTTGTGCTGGTCTTGTTACTTGGAAATTTGAGAGCGGGATTGATTGTAGCATCTGTTATTCCATTATCCATGCTCTTTGCCATTTCATTGATGAATATTTTTGGTGTCAGTGCCAACCTCATGAGTATGGGAGCTCTTGATTTTGGATTGATTGTGGATGGCGCGGTAATCGTCGTGGAGAGTATGCTTCACATTTTTTCAAAACATTATCGCAATAATACCCTAACACAAAAACAGATGGATCATGAAGTGATCAGCAATTCTTCCGGTATTATGTCCAGCGCTGTATTTGGCCAGGTAATTATCCTGATTGTATATGTGCCCATATTCGCGCTCACCGGAATTGAAGGCAAAATGTTTTTGCCGATGGCCCAGACAGTATCTTTTGCAATCATTGGCGCACTGCTGTTGTCGCTCACCTATGTCCCTTTGATGTCCAGTTTATTTCTGAATAAACGAATTACGCATAAGGAAAGCTGGAGTGACAGGCTGATACAATGGATTTTAAAATTCTACACTCCTTTTCTGTCGAGGATGCTGAATCACAAAGTAAAAATTATTGCAGCCTCAATACTGGTATGGATTGCATCGATTCTTCTTTTCAATTCCTTAGGCGGAGAATTTATTCCTGAAATGGATGAAGGAGATTTCGCCACGAATTATACAATCCGTCAGGGGAGTAACCTGCAACAAACCATAAAAACCGGAACAGCGCTTGAGAAAATATTACTGCAGAAATTTCCGGAAGTTCAGGAATGTGTATCAAAAATCGGCACATCCGAAGTACCTACGGATCCAATGCCAATTGAAAGTGCGGATTTGATCATAATTCTTAAAGATAAAAAGGAATGGACATCCACCCATGATAAAGATGTCTTGGCGGAAATGATGAACAAAGAATTGAGCATTATTCCCGGAGTTAATCTTTCATTCGAGCAACCGATACAAATGCGCTTTAATGAATTGATTGCAGGTGTAAAATCGGATGTTGCCATTAAAATTTTTGGAGAGGATCTGGATGTATTGTTTGAAAATGGGAATAAAGTTGCTTCTATCATCAGTTCCATACCGGGTGCTACAGACATTAAAGTTGAGCAGGTTGTTGGGATGCCTCAGCTTGTTGTGAAGTACAACCGTGACAGAATAGCCCAGTACGGCTTGAATATTGAAAATGTGAATAAAATTCTGAATACAGCCTTGGCAGGTGGTAAAGCAGGAGTTGTTTATGAAGGAGAGAGAAGATTCGATTTGATTGTCAGGTTGGATAAAGTTCGTGATGCGGATGAAGAGAAGGTAAAAAGTATTTTTGTTCCGCTGCCCAATGGAGCACAGATACCTCTCAGCCAGATCGCTGACGTGAATTTTCAGTCGGCTCCTGCTCAGATATCCAGAGAGGACGCGGAACGGAGGATCGTAGTAGAAGCCAATGTCAGGGGAAGGGATATCGAGAGTGTTGTAGAGGACATGCAACGAAAACTACAGGCGGAATTAAAATTACCTTCCGGTTATTACATTACCTACGGAGGTACATTTCAGAATTTAAAGGAGGCGAAAAATCGTCTGTTGATCGCCGTTCCTGTTGCACTGCTGTTAATATTTTTACTGTTGTTTATCAGTTTCAGAAGCATTACTGAGAGTCTGATAATATTTTCAGCCATTCCACTGGCGGCAATTGGCGGGGTGATCGCGCTTTGGGCCAGAGGAATGAATTTTAGTATCAGTGCCGGAATAGGATTTATTGCTTTGTTTGGTGTCGCGGTATTGAATGGTATTGTCCTGATTGCCTATTTCAACAAACTGAAAGAAGGAGGTGAATCGGATGTTACACAACGGATTTTAAAAGGAACGGCAGCGCGTCTTCGACCGGTGCTTGCAACAGCAGCTGTCGCATCACTTGGATTTCTACCTATGGCACTTTCAACTTCAGCGGGAAGTGAAGTACAAAAGCCATTGGCAACAGTGGTGATCGGAGGTTTGATTTCGTCTACCTTATTAACTCTGGTTGTACTCCCGGTCTTGTACGGAATGTTTATTGGCAAAAGGAAAAAGTCTTTGAAAACTGCCCTAAGCATAATGTGCTTATTCTGGTTTTCTTCTTCACATGCAGATACACCACTTCAGCTGGATAGCGCCATCAACCGTTCGCTTCGTAATCATCCATTGATTCAATCAGGGGTGTATGCTGTCGAACAACAAAAAGAGTTGCGTAAAACAGCTTTCGCTTTCGATGCAATGACAGTGACATATACCGGAGGGCAAATCAATGGGTCCATGTACGACTACAATTTGAATGTCCAAAGCGGGGTTAAATTTCCCACAGAAATACGTGCGCAATCGAACTTTCAGCAGCAACAGATTGGTTTGGCAAAAGCACAGTTGAATGTCACTAAAAGCGTATTGATCAGGAATGTTTCCCTCGCGTTCATTCAGTTGCAATATGAATTGCAACATTTAGCGATGCTGGATTCAGTAGAAAATATGTATGCACATTTTGCACGTTACGCAGATGTCAGGTACGCCTCCGGAGAAACGGGATTACTTGAAAAATTATCGGCGGAAAGTAAACTGAAGGAAATTGAAATCAGGAAACTTGAATCTGAAACCGCTGTTGAGATGTATAGGAGTACTTTAAAGCAATGGATGGGTGATACAACGACTGATGGATTTGTTCCTGAGCCCGAAGCGAAATTGTCACTACCTGATAATATTTATAAAACAAAAATAGCTGAAACTTCAATGCTAAAGATGCAGGAGCAACAGGTAGCTGTTTCACTTGCTTCTTTCAAATTGGAAAAATCAAAATACGGGCCGGCTATTCAGTTTGGTTACTTCAATCAAAGTCTTGAGAAAGTGAATAATTTCAAAGGCTTTCTGTTGGGTGCGAGTATCCCATTATTTAAGACAGGTCAGCAGGGTAGAATTCAGGCCGCAAAACTGGGAGTGAAAATAGCTGAACAGGAGAAGCGAAATACGGAATTAAATACTACTGCATCTTTTGCAGAAGCAATCCGTGAATATAGAAAGTGTGAGAAAAGTTTGAATTATTATCAAACCGATGGACTTCAATTTGCTTCCAATATTCTTTTTGTCGCTGAAAAGAGCTATAGCGGAGGAGATATAGGTTATACTGAATATATCTATTCCCTTGACAAAGCATTCGAAATAAGGATGAATTACCTGCAAAGCCTGATGTCATACAATCAGGCTGTCATCCAGCTTCGATTTTTAATCAATCAGTAAAATTAATTTTAAAGAAAAAGACTATGAACTATAATCGAATGTTGCACGTGATCTATTTGTCCATGATCATTATATTAGTTTCCTGCAGCCATAACCCACATGAGAAAACGACTGACGATAAGCACCCTGAAGATGAGGTACGTGTTGTGCATTTAAATGCGGAACAACAGAAAGCAATTGGATTAATTACCGGACCCGTCGTTCAGCGAAATCTGAAGACCTCTTTAAAAGTCAATGGAAAACTCATGCTGCCTCCTCAAAATCAGGCGCAAGTGAGTTTACTTGTTGGTGGAATAGTCAAAGATATTCTTGTACAGGAAGGTGCTCTGGTGACCAAAGGACAGGTGCTGGCGACGATTGAAAACATTGAATTCATTCAGTTGCAACAGGATTTTCTTCAATCCAAATCAGCGCTCAACTATCTGAAAGCCGAATTTGAACGTCAGAAAGAGCTGCAAAAGGAGAACATCAATTCCGGAAAGACATTTCAGAAGGCGGAATCCGATTACTCGCATGAATTATCAAATTATAACGCTTTGAAACAAAAGCTTTCTCTTTACAATACTGATTCGGATAAATTGAATTCGGAAAATATTCGATCTGCATTTAATGTATTGGCGCCGATCGATGGAAACATCCACACGATTGCGATCAATATCGGAAAGTTTGCAGAGCCCAATAAAGAATTATTCGATATTGTGGACAATCGCTTTTTACATATCGATCTTACTGTCTTTGAAAAGGATATTTCAAAAATACACGAAGGGCAAAAACTAACATTTACTGACGCCAATGATCCCGGGCATCTTCACAATGCTACTATATTTAGTGTGAATAAAGCCTTTGAAGACAACCAGCAGGCAGTGATCGCACATGCCAGGATTGATCATGTAAGTGAAACTTTATTACCCGGCATGTTTATAGAAGCCAGGATCAGTATTGATAGCAATACCACTTCGACTCTGCCTTCAGATGCGGTTGTAAATAATGGTAATGACCACTATATTTTTGTTGAAGAGAAACCGGGTGAATTCAGACAGGTTCAGGTACGCATGGGAACAAGTGATCAGGGATGGACGGAAATTGTACCGCTTGATGAATTCGGAAATGATCAAAAAGTTGTGATGACCGGAGCATACTATTTACTGAGTGAATTAACAAAAGGAGAAGGTGAGCATCACGATTGATACAGACTATTGGTGAGTAGCACAATAGAGCGATGTACTTGTACAATTCCAATACAAAATAGATGTATTTTGGATATTAATATTTGCCATAGAAAATAGGGATGTTTTGTCTCTATGAAAGGTGATAGGTATCATAGTTGAATTTGTATTTCAATGGTAATTTTGAATGCTAATTAAGGTGAATTCAATTTAATTACCAAAATCATGAAAACAAAATTTACTATTCAATTCGTATTGATGTTTGGAATGTTATTCAGTTTCCAGCAGTCAAATGCCCAATGCAATACAGCCGGAAGCGGAACGAACGGAAACGTTCATTGTTTGTATACTGATTCAATGAGCAACTGTATGTATCTCGGCGGCGGATTTCAAACCTCCGGTATGGATTCGATGAACCATTGCGGATACTGGAATGATTCAACCTATCATCCGATGAATATGATGGGACACAATGGTTGCAATGATTCTGTCTGGTGCTTTGTCATGTTTAATGGAGATTTGTATGTCGGAGGAAATTTTACTATGGCAGGCGGAGTACCGTGTAATCACATAGCACGTTGGGATGGAAATTCGTGGTACGCGGTTGGGAATGGCTTTAATGAAGCTGTTCATGCTTTAGCGGTATATAACAACGAGCTATATGCCGGCGGAGAATTTACCTCATCAGGAGTTACACCAATTAATTACATTGCCAATTGGGATGGTTCGCAATGGAACCAGGTGGACGGTGGCGTAAATGATGATGTTGAAGCCATGTGTGTTTGGGATAGTGTCCTGTGTATCGGTGGCGATTTTACCATGGCAGGAAGCATTACCGTGAACCGTATTTGTACATGGGATGGAGTCAATTTTGCAGCAATCGGCTCCGGATTTACTACTGGTATGATGGGTTCCTGTATGGTGCATTCGCTTTGTGTATACAATGGAAATTTATATGCAGGTGGAATGTTTGAACACGCAAGTGGTCAGGATATGCACAATATGGGAATGTGGAATGGTTCCAACTGGGTTTCTATTGGACATGTGGAAGGTTCAATGCATGGCGAAAATGGAGTGAATGCAATGTGTGTTTACAATGGTCAAATGTATGTTGGTGGTAATTTCGGTTCATGCGGTTCACAGGTTGCAAATAATCTGGGATGTTGGAATGGATCATCGTGGTCTACCATTGGAACAGGAATGAATGGTGAAGTAAATACGCTTTCAGTTTTCCATAACGAATTGTACATGGCAGGCGATTTTACCAGTGCTGCCGGAACAGCTGCTAACAATATTGCAAGATATTCTTCAAATACTGGAATTCAATCATTCAATTACGATGAGACAAATCTTTCTGCTTATCCTAATCCGTCTACTGATTTCATTCAGGTAAAATGGGTGAATAAGACGCTTACTGCAGGAACACTGGATATTTTGGATATCAATGGTAAAGTTGTCCTTAAACTGGAAGTTGGTATGATGACAACAGGCAGCCATTCAAAAACAATTTCTGTAAAGGATTTAAGTGAAGGAATCTATTTTCTGAGATTGATTTCGGGTGCTTCAGTTTCACAAGTACAATTTGAAAAAATCAGATAGGAGTTTTATTGAAAAGTATAAAAACAAGAAGGAATGATCGGAATTTTGATCATTCCTTCTTGTTTTTGTTTATGACTGCATTTCATTTATTTTCAGTATCCTGAATTTTAGTCATCCTCATGTTCATTCCTTCCTGACTGATTTTCATTGCCTTTATTCTTCTTTGTTTCTTTTTCTCTCCGATTCAAATCGTCAGTATTGACATTACTTCCCGCTTCATTGTTCATCCGTATATCATGCTCATTCGCACTCATGTGGCAGTCGGTGCATTTGCTGAGATTGTAGATGCCTTCTTCAATATGTTCCTGCCTGATTTTATCGACGGAATGTTCATGACAGCCGTAACAAGTGTAAGCACTGAAATTTCCGGAGCTATGACAAGTGTTGCACTCCACATTGTGGTCTTTGTCGAGCTGGAAATATTCTGAATGATTGAATGTTGAAGGCTTCCATTTGTCTGTTCCGTGACATTTTGAACAGTTGTCCTTGAAGTTCCTATGATAAGCGTCATCCGGAGTCTTATGGCAGGACGAACAATTATTTTTTGCATCACTTGCAATCATGTCGTGATTGAAGATCACATCTTTTTTCCAGTCATTTGTGTTGTGACAATTTTTGCAGGAGTTTGACAATTGCTTGTGCAGATTGTCAGAAGGTTGTGTATGACAACTTGTGCAGTTGCTGATTATTTCGGTGCTCAGCAGTTCATGTTTGAATTGAATGGTTGCGAATTTTGGATTAATCCCTTTGTGATCAGTATGGCATGCTGTGCACTCCTGGTTTTTGAGTTGCGCGTGGAACAGTATTTTCTCCTGAATTGTCTGGCTCCCCGGATACAGCGTATCTTTTCCGATGTCGCTCAGCTTGTGACAGGTAATACATTTTTCTGAATCCGTTCCGCGGAATGGTGTATGACATGAAGCGCATTTGTTATTTAAATCCTGATGACCCTGAATCAGTTCACCAGGGTTCAGCATGAAGTGCGGAAACTGTACCATCAGCCACACACACAAAAGAAGAAATCCGGTTACGATTAGCTTTTTCATTTGCTGTACATCAGAATAGTGACAATGTGAAAAATGGACAGCACCAGCAGGATCAATGTGATCGGTAAATGGACCACTCTCCATTTTTTCATCAGGTCCACGGTGATGGAATCGAAGAAGAGCTTTTTATCCGCTTCGATTGGTTTCATTCCTGAAGTAATGAGAGCCTGTCTTCTTTCTTTCAGCGATTCATTCGCTTTCTTGAGCAGAAATTTTCCAATCAGTCCACTTGCCACAGCAATGAGTAACATCAGGATGGCGAGCCAGGGAAGGATGGCATTGAAATGAATTCCTGCATGAACCAGCAACATGACCGAGCCTATCCATGCAAGGTATTCGTGTAATTCAAGCAGCTTTTTAGGGGAGCCTGATTCAATTATTTTTCGCTTTCGCAAAGAATAAATGAAAGAAAGTAAAATTACCATGGTCCCGCCTAAACCAAAGTAGCGTCCAATAAAAACCAGGTTGAATTGGTGCAATAAATAATCAATTGCAATGGTCAGAAAAATCATCAAAGCGTACCATTGAAAAAAAGGTACAACGTATTTGAAAAAAATGGGTTGTTTCATCAGGGCTTTATTTTCCTTCCTTGTAAAATTCAGTAATCCGGATTGAATGGGGGATGAGGAATGTCAGGGCGACTGTTTGGATTTTAAATTTTGGATTTTAGTGGTTAGTGCTTAGTGCTTAGTGGTTAGAGCTTAGTGGTTGGTGCTTAGTTTTGGTGTCTGGTATATTAAATATTGGGGTTTTAAGGTTTTTAGAGGATGAAAGGGGTTGTTTTAACACTTCTTATCCTTGTATCTTGAATTTAACTCATAACTCATAACTCATAACTCAGGACAAACGTCCCCCGTCCCTTCTTAAATTTGAATAAGCAGGTATTTTAAGCTAAATTTGCATAGATTCTAAACCCTTTATGGGTCTGATATCGTATTGATTGTAAAGGAATGATTCGAAGCCTGATTTTTTTCTGTAGTTTATTGATTCTGTCGGTTTCCGTTCGCGGACAATTGGCCAGGATTGATGATTTGAATCTGTCGGCTTTTTCAAAAAGAAGCAGGGTTCAGGCGCATGAACTGCAGCTCGTTCCTGAGAAATACAAAACGCATCCTGATTACGGTTACATTCCATTTGCCGGTCCGCCTTCAAAGAATTGTGTGGAGCTGATCGACAAACGGGATGCTTCATCACGCTACTTTGTGGAGATCGGTAGTAATGGAAAACATTTTTACCAGCAAACAGCTTATGGCGAGATCAACTACAAAGATGAAAACGGTTGGTGGAGAGAAATCAATTATCGATTGAATCCGGATGCAAATGTTGCCGGAACCTTTCACGCGAAACAACAGCCAACTCCTTTGTCCATCGACCTCAATAATCATTTCACTGAATTTCTTATTGATGGAAAACTGATCCGATTCAATCGTGATTTGGATCTTGTTCATGTGGATGAAAACGGACATCAAAGCAGTCTGGGTACACCCGATTGGTCGCATTACACAGCCGGTGACGACGGCGTACGGATCAATAATTTTTATCCCGGAATGGATGTAGTTTTCATGGTGAGACAAGGAATGCTGGAAACCTCCGTGATCCTTACATCGAGACCAAATTTCAGTTCAGGTTATCTTGTACTGAAACAAAAGTTCGAAATGCCGGCTGATTGGAAAATGGAGATGGAACAATATTCCTCTTCCGCTATCGGTGATCCTGCTGAAGTGAGGATACTCGATGAAAACAGAATTGAAAAGCTCAGCGTGGAGCGTTGTTATGCGTTCGACAATCATGCTTCTCCTACACGGTATGATCTTACCTCCAAGATTCAGAATGGAAATGAATTGTTGGTTTTTACTCCGGTGAGTTGGCTGAACAATGCAGCTACTGCATATCCTGTTGTCATTGATCCTGCTGTGATTACACAGAATACTTTCGCGTTGGGCGCGATTACCGGAACTCAGTTCAGCGCAGTATGCTGGACCAACAGTTGTGATTATAACCTTGCAGTGCCAACTCCTGCGAATACAACTGTTACAAATATTTACACCTCTTTTGAATATTTCGCGACCGGCGCATGTTTCGGGCAGGACGGAGGATTCAGTATTGATTACGGTGCTTGTCATTTTCCGAACGCAGCTCCCGGCGTCATCACATGTCCGATTCCACTAACGAATGTAAACTGTGGTGTTGTAAACAATACAACGCTTCCTGATTTTCAGGCTTGTTTACCCACTCCTTCCTGCGCCGCGCAGAATTTGAATTTCACTTTGCATTTCTATCGTTGCAATAACGATCCGAGCGCTGTGTGTGGCAGTGCTTGTGTCCGTGCTTCACAACCCTGGGTCATGTTCATCGAAGGACGTACACTTGAACTCAACACCATCACACCGCCACAACAGATTTGCGGCGGGGATTCTATTTTGGTTTCCGGAGATCCTTTGTATGGTGTTGGGCCTTATCAATTCACCTGGAATCCGGCTGCAGCCAACAACGATTCGATTTATGTGCGACCGCCTTCCACAACTACCTATACACTTACCGTTACAGATGCCTGCGGAACG
>CAYMMN010000063.1:0-12474 GCA_964391495.1 uncultured Flavobacteriales bacterium
CTCACACCGGAGAAGTCACCAACTGTAGGAGCAACAACACCGGTAGCAGTGAATGTAGCTGTTTCATTATCACAAACTGAAGTATCAGAGCCTGTTACAGTAACGCCCGGAGAAATGGAAGGATCGCTGCAGGCAATTGAAGGGATATTTACCCATTTGTAAATACCATCGGTTTGAGGATCTGCAGTAAAACCACCTGTCCACATGTGGATAGAATCTGAAATACCAAGAGCAGTACGCTGATCAGCAACTTCAATATCAGTCCAGGTTAAACCACCATCAGCACTGTAAGAAGAACCGATGAAACCGGTTGCAGCACCAGTAGAAACCAAAGTTGACTGAGTTCCAGGAACCCATTTAACATCAGAACCAAAGAAATTTCCAACAGGAGTAGCAGTTGCCCATGTTGAACCACCATCGTGAGTAACTTTCATGGTGTTTGCACCGGTTGTACTGTTATACAAACGTGCAATACCATCAAGATTTGTATAGAAGCACAGATCTATCGCGCTGCTTGCAGGAACAGTAATTCCTGTTGATGCAACAGTCCAGTTTTGACCTCTGTCTACTGAACGGAAAACACGACCTTGATTTGTGTCAAACCAGATGGTATCACCCATTACAACGTAATGTCCAACGATAGCGTATTCACCGTTTTGTGCAGGTGCAATATTCGCTCCAGGTACCGGAATCCATGTAGCACCGCCATCAGATGTAGTGTAAATTTCAAAATCAGAAGGATTAGGGTCTCCGATTGCAAAACCATTGTCTGCATCATAAAAGTGTACAATGTCAGGGAAAGAGTTTGCATCGAAAATAGAACCACCACCTTGTTGAGTCCAGTTAGCACCACCATCGGTAGTTTTCCAGATTCCACCACCAGCACCGGCAGTAGCATCGTAGAACATTGCCCAGGCCGTATCTGCATTGAGACCGAAAATCATGGACCAATCATAATCCGCTGAAAGCGGAACGTTTCCAGGTGTCCACGTACTTCCATCAGTAGTTCTGGAAAAATCAGTGCGGTTCGCACCACCACCTGAACCATCATAAGTGGAAATCCAGGCAGTGTTTGAATCCACTACGCTGATGTAACGCACTCCGGAGGAAACCGGAATCAGGCCAGTAGATTGGCTTAGCCAAGTGTACTGAGCAGAAGCACCGAGGCTTACCAAAAATAAGGCAGCAATCAGTAATTGTCTTTTCATGCTAATTTTAGTTTAAATGAGTTGAGAATTTGGTGCAAAATTAAGAGATTTTCTGGTATTTGGAAGGCGAAAAGCTTTAATTACAGAATGCTGACAATGAAATTTTCAGATGAATTTTTATCAATTCATAAAAAGTTAAATGGCCTGATTTTAAGAGAAAAACACAGGATTTTTTAAAGCCAAATTCAAATTGATAAAAAAAAACAAAATTGACCAGATAAAGTTCTCCCCACAAGACGATAATTCAATCCGGTAAATCCAGAATTTGGACAAATCTGTTGTGCATTCTTCAATCAAGTTCTATCAGCTTATCCACTATGATTCCGGACCGGAAATAAAATTCCGGGAAATAAAAATTACTCCTGCTTCATTCTGAACAAAGTCAGAAATCGAAAAGAAATCCAGAGCACAGAGATGACATAATTGGTTTAGCAGAATGATATTCATCACATTCAGAAAATACATTCATCCGTAAATTTACATGAATAATTCTCTATAATCCTGCTATGAAATCCAAATCTGATCTGACAAAAGAACTCAACAGAAATTATAACCTTAAGGATAAAATTCTTCTTGAAATAGGTAGTCTTTATTATAATCACATGGCGATGAAGGATACTTCCTCACTGAATTTTGCTAACGAGAAATCTGAATTGCTGAAAAAACTGAATGAGAAGATTTCAGAGTTGGAGAAGGACTTCATCAACGCGAGTCACTGAATCCAGTTATCTATAATGGTTGTTCATTCTCATTAATGCGGAAAAAATATATTTCCCTGCATTCCAATATAATTTACATTTAATTGCTATTTACTCAGCATTGATTCCGGAATGGCTCTCTCTTCATTCTATCGCTGATCTTTACTGATTTCCATTTTCCGGTTTTCTTTTTCCTGAACTGTCTCTTTTTTACCAAAAAAACATTCATAAGTTTTAATCGATTTCTTAAATTTTCTTAAGGAAATCGGATCGAGTGTTATTTCCCCTAATTTCCCCCGATAAACAAAAACCTATGAGCAAAACAAAATTCCCGCTGATGCTGCTTGGATGGCTGTTGGTTTCAAATCTGACCAGCGCACAAAGCGAAAAATTACCATCAAATTTTTTCATGTCCAAATTGGACAATGGACTTGAAATGCTGGTGATTGAAGACCGGACAGTACCTCTTGCGACAATTGAAATTTGTACACGAAACGGTAGTTACACTGAACCCCCGGAATACAACGGCCTGTCTCATCTTTACGAACACATGTTCTTTAAAGCTAACAAAGACTATCCGTCCCAGGAAAAATTCCTGGAGCGGATCAAAGAACTCGGTATAGTATTTAACGGCACTACATCCAATGAACGAGTAAATTACTTTGTCACTCTTGGAAATTATAACCTGAGACCCGGTCTTGAATTTATCAACTCAGCGATTCGTTATCCGCTGTTTGACCAGGAAGAGATGAAAAAAGAGAATGTTGTAGTTGACGGAGAATTTCAACGCAATGAATCCAATCCGGTTTTCTTTCTGATTAATGAGCTCAATTACAAAATGTGGGGAGACCACTATTGCAGAAAGAATCCTATAGGAGATCATGCGATCATCCGCTCAGCGACACCTGAAAAAATGAAAGTGATCCAGAACAAATTTTATCATCCCAACAATTCCATTCTTTGTGTTGCAGGAGATGTGGATCACGTGGAAGTTTTTAACCAGATAAAAGAAATATTCGGAAGCTGGCCTGCCTCCGCCATTGATCCGTTCAAAAGATGGCCTATTCCTGAATTCTATCCCATGGTTGATCAAAACAATTTTGTTGTGATCAATGAAAATGCGAAGTCACCATTCATTATCGGAGGTTACCAGGGACCTGATACCAGGAACGACGTAGCTGCGACTTACGCGGCCGATGTATTCTCCACAATATTAAATCTCAAAACATCCGCATTACAAAAAGCCCTTGTCGAAAGCGGATTAGCTTTTAATGTCAGCCTGAATTATCAGACGTGCAAATTCACAGGACCTATCCAGGTTTTCATGGTTCCCAATCCGGCACGTATTAAAGAAGCAGTTAAAGTATTGCAGGATGAAATAAAAAAATGGGACTCAGACACCTATTTTACAGATGAGCAGCTAAACACCGCTAAATCCCAATTGGAAATTTCTGATGCATTCGGGAAAGAAAAGACTTCTGATTTTGTGCATACAGTAACGTATTGGTGGGCATCTGCAAGTATTGGTTATTACACCAATTACAATGAAAATATAAAGAAGGTTACACGGGAAGATATCAAATCTTATGTGCGTAAGTACATTCAGAAACAGCCCTCCGCATGGGGAGTTTTAGTGGATCCGAAAACTAAATCAGCTATGAATATTGATGAAACCATTTTTGAACAGAAATGATCCTAAACAAAAACAGAAAATGAAAAAACTACATACAACCTCCCTCCTGCTTTTGCTTTCCTGCTGGTTCGCTTTGTCAGCAAGCGCACAACAGCAGGAAATAAAAAAGCGCACCATCAAAAAGCAAGACTTTGGTGTGAAAGAGTACATGGTAGATGGAATAAAAGTAATCAGCAAACCTTCCACCAAAGACATCATCAGTGTAGCCCTCTATGTGCGTGGTGGAACATCCAATTATTCCAAAGAACAAGAAGGCATTGAACAATTAACAATGAGTGTACTTGCCGAATCCGGAACCGCGAAATATCCAAAAGACAAATTCAATTCACTGCTTGACTCTTATGGAAGTTCCATTTCTTCGGGGAGCAATGAAGATGAAAGCTCTGTTTCGCTCAATTGCCTTAAAAGTCACTGGAATGAAAGCTGGGATATTTTTTCCGACATGCTCCTCCACCCTGCATTTGACGAAACCACTTTCAACAACAAAAAGGAAGAAGCACTGAGCAATATCAAACAAATAGAAAGTGACCCGGATGGATATTTAAACCTGCTCGTTTATCGTGAGGTGTTCAAATCGACCCGGTACAATACAATGGTACAAGGCAGCGAAGCATCTATTAAAAAGATGACATTGGATGCAATTAAAAAATACTACACCAGCCTGGTAGAAAAGAACAAGCTGTATATCGTTGTCGTCGGGAATGTATCTGAGGAAGATCTCCGGGCAAAAATCGGGCAGCTGAAAGGAATCCAGTCTGGACCGGCTCCTGTCGCGAAAGCAGAAAGTAAACCTGACTTCAGTAAGTCCACACTATACAAGGAGGACAGAAAACTTGCGACAAACTATATACAGGGAATATTGAATGCTCCGGATCCGGGCTCACCTGACTGGACCGCGATGAAAATAGCGACACGCATACTGAGTGACAGGTTGTTTGTTGAAATCAGAACAAAGAGAAATTTATCCTATGCTCCCTATGCATTCCTTGCTTCAAATAAAAATGCCTACACCGGTATTTATGTTTCCACTACTGATCCGGTAACAGCTGTACAAGTGATGACAGACGAGTTGAAAAAAATCCGGAAAGAAGGATTTACCGAATCTGAACTGAAGAACAAGAAAGAAGGATATCTCACAGGTTTCTATATGAATCTCGAGACGAATAGCGCGTTGACGGGTATGCTCGGAACCAATGAAAACCTCAGCACCTGGAAAGAAGCCATGAGTGTACTGGATAAAGTCAACAATCTGAAATTGGAAGATATCAATTCTGTATTCAGAAAATATTCAACCAGTATCCAGTGGATTTATCTCGGAGACACATCGCTTGCCGATGAGAAATTATTTTTAGCTCCATTGAATTAACCGGAGTCACAAAATGTCATAAAAAAAACGGCACCTGAATGGTGCCGTTTTTTTTATGATATCCGTGCAAATTATACAAGACCCTGAGCAATCATTGCATCAGCGACTTTTACAAATCCACCGATATTCGCTCCTTTTACATAATTGATATGACCACCTTTTTCTAAACCATATTTTACACATGTTTCGTGGATGGTTTTCATAATGCCGTGTAAACGCAGGTCAACTTCTTCACGTGTCCAGGAAAGACGAAGTGAGTTTTGGCTCATTTCCAATCCGGATACCGCTACACCACCCGCATTGGATGCTTTTCCCGGAGCAAAGAGGATACCTTTCTTTTGCATCACTTCAATTGCTTCCGGTGTGGATGGCATATTCGCGCCTTCAGCAACGGCTATACATCCATTTGCTGCGAGCATTTTCGCGTCTTCTCCTCCAAGTTCATTTTGTGTTGCACATGGAAGAGCGATATCGCATTTTACACCCCAAGGTGTTTTACCGCTCACGAATGTTCCACTCTTGAATTTCTTTACATAATCCTTGATACGACCACGTTTTACGTTTTTCAAATCCATGATCCATTCGAGTTTCTTCAGATCGATTCCGTCTTTATCAAAAATATATCCGTCGGAATCACTCATGGTAAGCACCTTTCCTCCCAGTTGAATCACTTTCTCAGCCGCATATTGTGCTACGTTTCCTGAGCCACTGATCACAACTTTCTTTCCCTTTAAATTACTTTTCTTGGTAGACAACATTTCCTGAACAAAATATACACAACCATATCCAGTTGCTTCAGGACGGATCAGGCTACCACCAAATTGAATTCCTTTACCGGTGAGCACACCTGTAAATTGCGAACTCAATCGTTTGTACTGCCCGAAAAGGAAGCCAACTTCTCTTCCGCCTACACCAATATCTCCTGCAGGTACATCCACATCCGCACCGATGTGACGATACAGTTCAGTCATGAAGCTTTGACAAAAACTCATCACTTCATTATCGGATTTTCCTTTAGGATCAAAGTCGCTGCCACCTTTACCTCCACCCATCGGCAGAGATGTGAGAGAATTTTTAAATACCTGTTCGAACGCGAGAAACTTCAGGATTCCCAAATATACAGATGGGTGAAATCTCAAACCGCCTTTGTATGGACCAATTGCACTGTTCATCTGAATACGGAAACCACGATTCACCTGAAATTCTCCTTTATCATCGACCCAAGGAACACGGAACATCACCACACGTTCAGGTTCAGCAATACGTTCCAATATTTTTGCTGATTTGTATTGGGGATGATCTTCAATAAATGGAATTACTGATTCCGCTACTTCGTGAACTGCCTGATGAAATTCAGTTTCACCGGGATTCTTTGCTTTCACCTTCTGCATGAAGGCGTCAATGTCTTTTTGAAACTTGCTCATAGTTTTAGATTATAATTTAAAAGAGGCTGAAAAATAGAAAAAAATACATCGTATGTATATGACCAAAGCCCTCCACTTATGAGTCATTCCGCTTACTATTGACTATCAACAGATTAAAGCTATTAATTGAAATATTTTCAGCCGAAATGTCTTGTTCTACACTAAAATACCGGGCTTTATTCCAAAAAAATCTTTGTCAGAAAAGGCATAAAAAAAGCGGAGAACAATTGATTGTTCTCCGCTTCCATTCTTCAGAAGAAAATTACTTCTTGTCTTCTTTTACTTCTTCAAAATCCACATCGGTTACTTCGCCATCGCCTTTGGCCTGAGCATTTCCATCGTGGTTTGCGCCCGGTTGTTCAGCTGTACCGCCGGCATTCTGTGTGGCTTTGTACATTTCTTCCGAAGCAGCCTGCCATGCAGCATTGAGTGAAGCAAGAGCAGTATCCACTTTCAGGAGATCCTTTTCTTTGTGAGCATCTTTGAGTTCGCTCAACGCTTTCTGGATTGTTTCCTTTTTATCAGCGGAAAGTTTATCACCATAATCCTTCAATTGTTTTTCCGTTTGGAAAATCAATGTATCAGCCTGATTAAGTTTTTCAACTTCCTCTTTTGCTTTTCTGTCTGTCTCAGCATTCGCTTCCGCTTCCGCTTTCATTTTTTTGATTTCATCATCACTCAAACCTGAAGAAGCTTCAATACGGATGTTCTGAGATTTACCAGTTGCTTTGTCTTTTGCAGTTACGTGCAGGATACCATTGGCATCGATGTCAAAGATGACTTCGATTTGCGGAATACCGCGTGGTGCAGGCGGGATTCCATCAAGATGGAAACGACCGATTGTACGATTGTCTTTCGCCATTGGGCGTTCACCCTGAAGGACGTGGATTTCAACGGATGGCTGGTTATCAGAAGCCGTTGAGAATACCTCGCTCTTCTTGGTTGGTATTGTTGTATTGGATTCGATCAGGCGAGTCATCACTCCACCCATGGTTTCGATACCAAGAGAAAGAGGAGTCACATCCAACAGCAATACATCTTTCACTTCACCGGTAAGAACCGCACCCTGAATCGCTGCGCCGATAGCAACTACTTCGTCCGGATTCACTCCTTTGTGAGGAGCCTTACCAAAGAATTTCTCTACCAATTGTTGAATTGCAGGGATACGTGTGGAACCACCTACAAGAATTACTTCGTCAATTTCAGAAGGATTCATTCCGGCATCTTTGAGTGCTTTTTTACAAGGCTCAAGAGTACGTTGAATCAGATCATCACAAAGCTGCTCAAATTTTGAACGAGAAAGTGATTTCACAAGGTGTTTTGGAATACCATCAACCGGCATAATGTATGGAAGATTGATTTCTGTCTGAGTAGAACTTGACAATTCAATTTTCGCTTTCTCAGCAGCTTCCTTCAAACGTTGCAATGCCATTGGGTCGCGACGCAGATCAATTCCTTCATCTTTTTTAAATTCATCAGCAAGCCAGTCGATAATTTTCTGATCGAAATCATCACCACCAAGATGAGTATCACCATTTGTGGATTTTACTTCGAATACTCCGTCTCCCAATTCGAGAACCGAGATATCAAATGTACCTCCACCCAAATCGAACACTGCGATTTTTTCGTCCTTATTCTTTTTATCCAGACCATAAGCCAAAGAAGCAGCGGTTGGTTCATTGATGATTCGGAGCACTTTTAATCCTGCTACTTCACCCGCTTCTTTAGTTGCCTGACGTTGGCTGTCATTGAAATAAGCAGGAACTGTGATCACAGCTTCTGATACTTCGTAACCCAGATAATCTTCCGCGGTCTTCTTCATTTTCTGAAGAATGATGGCTGAGATTTCCTGTGGTGTGTATAAACGATCCGTAATTTTTACACGTGGAGTATTGTTGTCACCTTTTACGACTTCATACGGCACTCTGTCTTTTTCCTTCTGAGTACGGTCGAAGGTTTCTCCCATAAAGCGTTTGATGGAAAAAACGGTATTCTTCGGATTTGTGATCGCTTGACGCTTTGCCGGATCACCTACTTTTCTTTCACCGTTATCCAGGAAAGCTACGATGGATGGAGTAGTTCTTCTTCCTTCACTGTTTGGAATTACAACCGGTTCGTTACCTTCCATTACTGCTACGCAGGAGTTTGTAGTTCCCAGGTCAATGCCTATAACTTTTCTCATTTTATTGTTGTTTTTGTTGATTTTGCGTTTGGTTAACCGCGGTGGTCAATCATTATGCCACTGACATTAATGAAGTAAAAATGTCAGGTTTGGAGAAAAGGCTCAATTTATGCAAAAAACCAATGACAAAGAGGCATTTCCAGATTACTGAAAATTCAGATCCCTGGTGAATTCACTCGTGTCTAAAGCGGCGATTGTATTCACCGAAAGGTTTCTGAATTCAGAGTGAATCAGACGGCTGGTGAAAAGCCCTACTCCGTTTTCAACTGTTGTAAACAAAGGTCGGTCCTGAACAACGCCACTACCTGGGTTCGTCAATTGTTCATAGGTGTAAAGATCTTCAGAACCTACGATAAAACGGAATTCAATGGGTAAATAACCGGGAGCCAGGTTATCAATTCTTCTCACAATACCCGGAGTATGAGGAATCTTATTACCGAGCAGTTCAAAGAAATCAGGACGAAAATACTTGAATTCTAGCTCTGTACCAGCTGCATTGGAATAGGATTGCTCAGGAAAATTCCAATCCACAAAATGCTGGCTGGTATTTCCGAGAGTATCTGTTTCAGTATAATGGAAACGTATAACCAAATCAGAAACTTTAGAATTATCCCCAGGTCTGAATCGGACAGTGATATAAAACCGGGTTGAGAAGTCTACATTGGTTGCAATGGGTGAATCCTGAAATACATCTCCAACTATTCGGGTCAATGAGGTGGCTGTATTCCCGGTATTGTTGTTTTTAACGATTAGGCGGTATTGACTGCCATCATCCGCTATAGGATGATTTGTACGGTAATAAACCTGGTAGGGTGCCGCGAAAATGCCATCATCCTTTGGAATTGTATCTGTTCGATACAAGGGAAATGTTTCCAAGACCAATCCGTCCAATACCCTTTCCATTTTTACGTCCAGAATATCCGCGTAATTGATTGAATCAGGTTGCTGAGCCATGATCAATGCATTCCCTTCTCCAAGATAGGCTTTACTGATACGAATGTATTGAGCTGTATCAAGGGTATTCAATAAACCATAAATAACCATTGTCTCCTTATACGGAGCATTGATATCGAAATCGGTTGAACAGGAAGAGAATATCCCACTTAGGGTGAGAATGAAAATTGTCAGTTTTTTCATGCGGCACAAAGCTAATTTTTTTTCTCTCAACTTTACAGGAATTTGTAGCTTTGATGCTTCTGAATAAGTATCATTTGACAAAAAAATGACCCGGACCCACCTCTCTTCATTCCTCATCGGAATTTTACTCTTCACATTCCCGGTCAGGGCACAGTTTGTTAAGGAGACTTATAATGATCCAATTTATTCTGATAATTTTTCTTCCGATGCAGGGAATTGGAAAATTCAATCCAATGCCGACAACCTTTTTCTGATACAGGATGGGCAATATCTTCTCAAGAGAAAAAACACTGAAACCGCTTATTCTGTATTCAGCAATTATAAAATTACAATTCCTTCCTTTGAAATCGCCGTGAGGATGACGCTTGAAAAATCTGACCTGAAGGAATCCGCAGCCGGAGTAATTTTCATGGCTCAGGAAGACGGAACAGGAGCTTTTCTTTTTGAATTCAACAGTCAGCAAGAATACCGTTTAAAGCAATTGGTCGGAGTAAATTATAAATTGCTCACAGGTGATAATAAAACCAGTGGTTGGGTAAGTTCGACTTTTATTTCTCCAAAAAACGAAGCAAACCTTATTCAAATCAGATGTTCCAACCGGAATTATGACATTTATATCAATCAACACTACTTGTTTTCATTTACTGAACTGGCTTACAAATCCGGAAAAGTAGGCATCAATGTTGGACCGGCTTCAAATATCCGGGTTAACAATTTTACTGTGTTTGGACCGGGAAATTCTGCGGATAAGACAACGAATGAAAATTCCTCCTGTGAAGAAGTGAAAAGTCGTCTCAAAGAAGAACTGAGCTCTGTTCGCTCCGAAAATCAATTGCTAAAAGATTCTTTGGTTCAGATCAAAAAAGAAATGAAAATTCTGAAGGAAAAGAACGCGACAAAATCCAAACATCTCGAATAATTTTTTTCGAAGATCCTATATTATTTCAATTACCTCTTAAAAAGCAAATATTATGTCAACTGCCAAAGGAGAAGATCGTAAAGTAACGACGCATACGCTTCAGGAAATGAAGAAAAGAGGTGAGAAAATCAGCATGCTCACAGCATATGATTATTCCCTTGCCCGAATTCTTGATGATGCGGGGATTGACGTTTTGCTGGTTGGCGATTCTGCCTCCAATGTGATGGCCGGTCACGAAACCACGCTTCCGATTACTCTCGATCAAATGATATATCATGCTTCATCAGTTGTGAGAGCGGTGAAACGCGCGCTTGTTGTTGTTGATTTGCCATTTGGGAGTTACCAGGGAAATTCAAAAGAGGCTTTAAATTCTTCAATTCGGATCATGAAAGAATCCGGAGCACATGCCGTGAAACTTGAAGGCGGGCGTGAAGTGAAAGATTCCATAGAAAGGATTTTATCCGCCGGTGTGCCTGTGATGGGACATCTTGGCCTTACTCCTCAATCCATTTATAAATTTGGCACTTATGTAGTTCGGGCCAAAGAAGAAGCTGAAGCACAACGCTTGATGGAAGATGCGCATCTTCTTGCTGAATCAGGATGTTTCGCGATAGTGCTTGAAAAAATTCCCGCGCAGCTGGCATCTAAAGTCGCGCAGGAAGTAAAAATCCCGATCATTGGAATTGGTGCAGGTGGTGGTGTTGACGGACAAGTACTCGTGCTTCACGATATGTTGGGAATCAATCATGAATTTCACCCGAGATTTCTCCGTAGATATGCCAGTTTGTATGAAGAAATAAAAGCGGCAACAGAAAATTACATCGCGGATGTGAAAAGCAGGGATTTCCCAAATGAAAAGGAACAATATTAATTGATGCAAAATCTCGAAGTCCTATTTGAAGACAATCATCTAATTGTTGTCAATAAATTACCCGGACAATTGGTTCAGGGTGATAAAACCGGAGACGCCCCTTTGGGTGATCTGGTGAAAGAATACATCAAAGTCAAGTATGAAAAACCCGGCGAAGTTTTCCTGGGTGTTGTACATCGCATCGATCGGCCGGTGAGCGGAATCGTGATCTTTGCACGCACCAGCAAGGCACTCGCACGAATGAATGAACTTTTCAGGGAAAAGAAAATTCAAAAAACCTATTGGGCAGTTGTCAAAAACAGACCACCTTCGGACCAGGGTACTTTGATTCATTACCTGATTAAGGACGAAGCCCGCAACAAAAGTAAAGCCTACGATAAAGAAATTAAAAACTCCCAGCGCTCATGGCTTGATTACAAAGTTATGGGAAAATCTGATAATTATTTTTTGCTTGAAATCAATCCGCATACCGGGCGGCATCATCAGATCAGGGTTCAGTTATCCACGATGGGTTGTCCTATAAAAGGCGATATCAAATACGGTTTTGACAGAACAAATGAAGACGGCAGCATTCATTTGCATGCACGCTCCATACAATTTATTCATCCTGTAAAAGGAGAAGAGATTCGTTTGAGCGCATCCGTTCCCAATGAGGTAATCTGGAATTTTTTCGAAAAAACTATCGGACCTGAGAGTTTAAAATAACCAATCTCCCCTCCTGCTTCACCGATTATTTACTGAGGTACTTTGACTTCACCAGGTCATACGTCGGGAAATCATTGTAGTGCCACATGGCTTCCACCTTTCCGTTTTTCAGGAGCATCAGTCCGGGGTTGGAACGAATCATCGTTTTCAGTGTGGTTGCGTCCGTGAAATAATATTCGAACATGGAATTATGTTCATGACGGAATGCATCAACTTCTTTCGGTGCCGAAGCAGTATGCCCGATAAATTCTACACCATCTTTCTGACCAAG
>CAYMMN010000064.1:0-12412 GCA_964391495.1 uncultured Flavobacteriales bacterium
GACGAAGAATGGTCTGAATTGCTTCAGCTACCACTGCCCAGTTGTTCTCAAGATCTCGGTTCAAGGCTTCTCTGTTCACAATCAGTTTTCCAAGACCTTTCAACAATGAACGCAAAGCGATGATGGTATGTGCAAAAGGAACTCCGACATTCCGAAGTACAGTTGAATCTGTCAGATCTCTTTGTAATCGTGAGATGGGCAGTTTCGCTGAAAGATGTTCAAACAATGCATTGGCCATTCCAAGATTACCCTCAGAATTTTCAAAATCAATCGGATTTACTTTGTGAGGCATTGCACTCGAACCGATCTCACCTGATTTAATTTCCTGTTTGAAATAATCCATGGAAATATATGTCCAGATATCTCTATTCAGATCAATCAGAATATTGTTGATTCTTTTTAAGGAATCAAACAAAGCACAAAGATTATCATAATGCTCAATTTGCGTGGTAGTCTGCAGGCGAACCAGGCCCAGATGCTCCTGTACGAATTTATTTGCAAAAGTCACCCAATCTATTCCCGGATAAGCCGCATGATGCGCATTGAAATTTCCTGTAGCACCTCCAAACTTCGCGCTGAAAGGAATTTGTTTTTGAAGCTTGAGCTGATTGTCAAGACGCTCGGTAAAAACAGAAATCTCTTTTCCCAAACGAGTGGGAGAAGCGGGCTGCCCATGTGTGCGTGAGAGCATCGGAAAATCCTTCCACTCTGCAGCCAGCGTATTAAGTTTATGCTTCACTTCCAGGAGCAAAGGCAGATATACATGTTCGACTGCTTCTTTGATAGCTAATGGAAATGCTGTATTGTTAATATCCTGTGAAGTCAGACCAAAATGAATGAATTCTTTGAATGTGCCCAGACCAGCATCAGTCCACTTGTCTTTTAAAAAGTATTCCAGCGCTTTGACGTCGTGATTGGTGACAGCCTCTCTCCGTTTGATGCTATCAGCATCCGCTTGATTAAAAGCAGTATACAAACTTTTTAAAGAGCTTACTGCTTTTGAATCTGCATCCTTCAACTGTGGCAGAGGAATTTGTCTCAGGGCAATGAAATATTCCACTTCAACCCTCACTCTGTATTTCATCAATGCTTCTTCAGAAAAATAAGCGGAGAGTACAGCAGTTTGCTGCCGATAGCGGCCATCGACCGGAGATATAGCACTTAAAGGACTCAGTTCCATGAAGCTAATTAAAAAGGAATCGCGAAGGTACGAAACGATCTTTACCCATAAAATGCCCATTTTTTATCATTTGAGTACCTCAATACTGCAATTCAGCCTAGAATTTTGATGTTTCGTCATTTTGATCAAAAGAAACTGTGAACACGGAATTAGTTTCGCACCGGATTATCAAAAGAAAAAAGCAGGAAACTTTGCAAATGAAAATAGTTTCCATAGTTTTGCGCCCGAATTGAGAAAATAAAATGGTCAGGCAAGAAGACAGAATACTGGATACCTCGAAGGAGCTTTTTTTCCGTCATGGAATAAAAAGCATTACGATGGATGATATTGCCCATAAGCTAGGTATGTCGAAGAAGACCATTTACCAGTATTATGCTGACAAAAACGCGATTTTAAGTTCTTTGATGATTTCTGAGTTGAAATCCCAGCTCCGTGAGATGCAGGAAATCAGGAAGAATTCGGAAAATTCAATTGATGAAATGCTGCAATCGATGAGTTGTATGTCAAAGAATTTCAGCAAGATGAATCCCACTCTGTTCTATGATCTACAGAAATATCATGCTTCAGCCTGGAGTCATTTCAAAAACTTTAAGGAAAAGGAACTTACCGGATTTGTAGAGGAGAATTTACGTCGTGGAATTAAAAGCGAATTGTACCGAAAAGATTTGAAAGTCAAAACACTTGCACGTTTACGTCTGGAAGAAGTGGAATTAGGTTTCAACACAGAAGCATTTCCGCACGAACAATTTAACATTTCTGAAGTTCAGGTTGCATTGCTTGAACATTTCCTTTACGGAGTGGTTACTCTGAAAGGATATAAATTAATTAATAAATACAGGAAAATTCAGGATGAAGAATAGCATCCTTTACAATATACAATAATCCCCATACGTCTACCCTCTTATGAAAAAACTGCTCACTTTATTAATTTCTGTGTTTATAGCCGGTTCCGCCAGCTCACAATCACAGGATTCCCTGTACCGTTTTTCCCTTCAACAAGCCATTGATTTCGCTCTTCAGAATCAGAAGGATGTCCTCAATGCGCAACTTGACGCACAGATTGCTGATGCCCAGGAAAAAGAAATCATAGGAATCGGTTTACCACAACTTAGCGGAAGTCTGGATGTCAAAGATTTCGAAAAGATTCCTACCCAATTTATTCCGGATTTCATTTCTCCTTCTGTTTACAATATTCTTTTCGAGGAAAATGTAATTCCGCGTAAAGATCTGAATGGATCCGGTGTCTTTCCTGTTCAATTCGGTACACGATGGAATGCTACCGCGGGGCTTACCGCTTCACAGCTCTTATTTGATCCTACCTATCTGTTGGGTGTAAAAGCTACAAAAACGTTGCACGAATTATCGATACGAAATGTCAAAAGGACACGTATTGAAACAGCGGTGAATGTCACCAAAGCATATTACAATGTCCTCTTGTTAAAAGAACGTAAAAAAGTTATTGCCGCGAATGTTGAACGCATACAGAAATTGAAAGATGATACGAAAGCGCTCTATGAAAATGGTTTTGTAGAAAAACTGGACGTCGACAGGGTTACAGTATTGTTCAATAACCTGTCCACCGAAAATAGCAAATTTGACAGATTACTCACTCTCTCTTCCCAGGTTTTCCTTTTTCAAATCGGAGCCAATCCGGCAGCTCGTGTTGAGCTCACAGATTCTATCAATGCGAATGATATCAAAAACACCATTGTTCCATTGGATAAAGTCGATGCTTCCAAACGCATTGAATACTCAATTTTAAAGACTCAGGAAAAACTGCAACAATACAATGTAAAAAGATACCAGGATGGTTATTATCCGAATCTTGTTGCGTATGGAAGTTTGAGCACATCCGCGCAAAGAAATAAGTTCGACTTTTTTGATCAAAGTCAGAAATGGTATCCGACAGGAATAGTTGGAGCAACGTTGAATGTTCCCATTTTTGATGGCTTTCAGAAGGCAGCAAAAATTCGTCAGCAAAAATTAGCCTTACGAAAAATCGAAATCGAACTGGTTAATTTTGAGCAGGCAATCCAACTGGATATTGTTTCAAACAGAAATGCGTTGATTGACGCATTGAGTTCACTGGATAATCAGGACAAAAATCTGGCACTTGCCAATGATATTTACAGAACATCTAAATTAAAATACGACCAGGGTGTAGGTTCTAACCTTGAAGTTCTCGACGCTGAAACATCATTAAAAGAAGCGCAAGCCAACTATTTTAATGCACTGTATGACGCTACGGTCGCGAAAATTAATCTTGACAAAGCCCTTGGTAATTTAAACTATTAAAATCCCCCATTGAAAAACACAATCATTATGAAACCAATATTTTTCTCCCTCCTCATTCTGGTATTTGTGAGCTGCTCACAAAATTCAGGCACAGATAAAAAACGTGCTGAACTTGACAAATTAAAAAAGGAACAAGCGGATCTGCGCGAAAAAATAAGACTCCTCGAAACCGAATTGGCAGCGAGTGATACTACAGCATCGAATGTCAAATCAAAGCTGGTTGCAGTTACGGACATGAACCCTCAGGTATTCAATCACTACATCGAAGTTCAGGCAAAAGTTGAAGGCGATGAAGATGTCAATGTCAGTGCAGAAACCATGGGCAACATCACCACACTGAATGTAAAAGCTGGAGATAAAGTTAGCAAGGGACAAGTCCTCGCGGTGGTTGACGATCGTATCATTCGTCAGGGCATCGCTGAGATGCAGTCACAACTGGATCTGGCCACTCAGATTTATAACAAACAAAAAAATCTATGGGATCAAAAGATTGGTTCTGAAGTACAATTCCTACAGGCAAAAACCAATAAGGAGGCCATGGAAAAAAGAATGTCCGGACTCCAAGAGCAGCTTGATCTGACAAGAATAAAATCTCCAATCAATGGAACAGTTGACATTGTTCATGTAAAAGTGGGACAAACAATGGCACCTGGAATTCCGGCATTCCGTGTTGTGAATCTGAGTTCATTAAAAGTGACCGCTGAAGTTGCGGAATCATATATCAGCAAAGTGAACCGTGGAAATGATGTAGTGATATATTTCCCTGACCTGGGACAGGAAGTAAAAGGGAAACTGGATTATTCAGGTCAGGCTATCAACAGTCTGAATCGCACTTTCAATGTGGAAGTAAGATTGAACTCAAAAGACGGATTGTTTCATCCTAACATGGTTGCCGTGCTGAAGATCGCGGATTATTCCTCTCCAAAAGCTTACGTTTTACCATTGTCTGCGGTTCAAAAATCCAGTGATGGAGAGTTCGTTTACGTATCTGTTCAGGAAAATGGCAAGAATATCGCCAAAAGAAAAACCGTGAAGACCGGAATTATTTATAACGGGAATGCTGAAATTAAATCAGGTATTGATCAGGGCGATAAAGTAATCACGATAGGTTTCCAGAATATCATCGAAGGAGACGCGATAACACTCTGAGCGGATATCTTACAGAAGAGCTATACCATTTTCACCCCTGAAAGAATATAATCAAATGCAAGACCTAAAAAAAGAATTTAAGCCCTCCTCCTGGGCTATCAATAATAAAATTGCAGTATTCGTGATTACCCTTGTATTGGGTATCATGGGAACACTTGCCTATATCAGTCTTCCCAAAGAAAGCTTTCCGGATATTTCATTACCGAACATTTATGTCAGTGTGATTTATCCCGGAACTTCTCCAAAAGATATGGAGAACCTCATTGTCAGGCCGATTGAGAAAGAATGTAAAAACATTGCCGGAGTAAAAAAGATCAAAAGCAATTCATTGCAGGATTATTGCAGCGTTGTAGTTGAATTTGGCTCTGAAGTCAATATTGAAGATGCCAAACAAAAGGTAAAAGACGCTGTTGATAAGGCGAAAAAAGATCTTCCTAAAGATTTAAAAAACGATCCGGAAATTATCGAAATCAATTTCTCTGATTTACCTGTAATGCAGGTAAACATTAGCGGAAATTATGACCTGGCTAAGCTTAAAGAGTTTGCCGATGACGCTAAGGATCACATTGAAAGTCTTAAGGAGGTAAAGAAAGTTGAAATTATCGGAGCACTTGAACGGGAGATTCAGATCAATGTGGACATGATCAAAATGCAGGCTGCGGATCTCACATTGGGAGACATTCAGCGTGCTGTTCAGTCTGAAAACCTGACCTTCCCCGGTGGATCCGTCCGCATGGATGGCATCAGCAGATCTTTAAGTGTAACGGGTGAATTCAAGAACACCGAACAGATTGGAAATCTGGTTATCAATTCCATCAATGGAAAACCAATTTATCTCAAAGACGTTGCTCAGGTAATTGACAGTTATCACGAACAACAAAGCTATGCCCGGCTTGATCACAACAACGTAATTACCCTGAACATCATTAAACGAAAGGGTGAAAATCTGATTGAGACATCTGATAAAATAGTCGAACTGATGGATAACATCCGTAAAAACGACTGGCCCAAAGATGTCAATGTTGTGCTTACAGGTGATCAGAGTGAACAGACCCGAACTACCTTGCACGATCTGATCAATACTATCATCATCGGATTTATTCTGGTATTTTTGATCCTGATGTTTTTCATGGGTACCACAAATGCATTCTTCGTTGCATTATCGGTGCCATTATCCATGTGCCTGGCCTTTCTTGTTATGCCGGCCTTAGGATTTTCATTGAATATGATTGTCTTGTTTAGCTTCCTCCTTGCACTGGGAATTGTTGTAGACGATGCCATTGTAGTAATCGAAAACACACACCGGATATTTGCAAATGGGAAAATGAGCATTATTGAGGCGGCAAAGCTTGCTGCCGGTGAAGTGTTTCTACCGGTATTCTCAGGTACACTCACAACACTTGCTCCATTCGTACCACTTCTGTTTTGGAAAGGAGTGATCGGTAAATTCATGTTCTTCCTGCCGGTGACGCTGATTGTTACGCTAACAGCATCATTGTTTGTGGCATATATTATCAATCCTGTATTTGCGGCGCAGTTCATGAAACCGCATAAGGAACCTGATGAAAAACGTGACCGGAATAATCTTAAAAAGTCATTGGCTTTATTTGGTGTTGCTATTGTTATAGGATACCTGATCGATTTTGGTGTTGGTAATTTTGGAGTAGTTGCCCTCCTCCTCTATTTAGTCAACCACTACTGGCTCAGATTTGTCATCAAACGTTTCCAGGAAAAAAGCTGGCCAAAATTTCAGCTTGCCTACCGTCGTTTGTTGGTCTGGTGTCTGCATCGCCCAAGAACGATGATGCTTTCCACTTTCCTTTTGTTCATTGGTTCTCTGGTATTGCTGGGCATGCGTAACGGTGGTATTAGTTTCTTCCCTCAGGCGGATCCTAACTTTATTTATGTCTATACAAGCTTGCCTGTTGGTACAGATCAGGCATATACCGACTCCGTCACAAAGATTATCGAAGGACGCGTTTACAAAGCAATTGACTGGCCGAATCCGGTAGTAAAATCTGTCATTGCGAATGTAACCGTTAGTGTTACAGATCCGCAGGACGAAGATCAGGGAGATTACCCCAACAAAAGTAAAGTATCTGTTGCCTTCGTCGAATATGGTAAACGCAATGGTGTTTCTACACTTCAATATCTCGGCAAGATTCGTGAAGCTGTAAAAGGAATTCCCGGAGCTGAAATTTCCGTTGCACAGGAACAAGGTGGTCCTCCAGTCGGAAAACCTGTCAATATCGAAGTGAGTGGTGATAATCTGGAAGACCTTGTGCAAACCAGTCGTGGGCTGAAACGTTATCTGGATTCACTCAAAATTGAAGGTGTAGAAGAACTGCGAAGTGATCTTCAGGATAAAAAACCACAGCTTGTTGTAAACATTGACAGAGAAAGAGCGAATCGTGAAGCGATCTCTACTTATTCCGTTGGAAATGAAATTTATCTTGGAGTTTTGGGTACAGATATTTCGAAGTACAGGGATGTGAATGACGATTACAACATCGTGATCAAATATCGTGATGATCAGCGCTACAACATCGACATGTTGAGAAATCTGAAAATTTTATACCGTGATATGGCTATGGGAGGCATGGTAAGGAATGTTCCTTTGTCAGCGTTTGCGGATGTGAAGTATTCAGACACCTATGGAGTAATCAAAAGGAAAAACCAAAAACGTGTTGTAACGATCGGTTCTAACGTGTTAACGGGTTATAATGAAAACGCGGTTGTTCAGGATGTACAACGTGCGATTTCCGGATTTAACAGTGTGCCCGGAGTACAAATTAAAATGACCGGATCACAGGAAGAACAGGCGGAAACTTCGGCGTTCCTCGGTTGGGCTATGCTTACTTCCCTCCTGCTCATCATCATGATTCTGGTTTTACAGTTCAATTCAATTAGCAAGCCCTTGATCATTCTTGTCGAAATCGGATTTAGTATCATTGGAGTTTTCCTGGGATTCTCCATTTTCAAAATGGAGTTTTCAATTGTCATGAGCGGTGTAGGGATTATCGCGCTTGCAGGTATCGTTGTCCGAAATGGTATTCTTCTCGTAGAGTTTACTGATTTATTACGCGAACAGGGAGTACCCACCTTCGACGCGATTGTGGAAGCAGGTCGTACCCGTATGACGCCGGTAATTCTCACTGCTTCTGCAACGATGCTGGGACTCATCCCGCTTGCTGTAGGACTGAATATGGACTTTGCAACATTGTTCCGTGAATTCAATCCGCATCTGTACTTCGGAGGAGACAACACTGCATTCTGGGGACCACTTTCATGGACAATGATCTTTGGTTTGGCATTTGCAACGTTTCTTACCCTGATCATGGTGCCGGTTATGTATCTCTTGAGTGCCCGATTGAAAAATCGTTTGCGAAAATGGAGAGGTCATGCGATTGACGAAGGAGTTAAGGACAAAAGAATAGAAGATTTGATCGAAGCTGAGATATAATCCGGAATTGAATAATCCTAAAAGCGGGGACAATTGTATTGTCCCCGCTTTTTCTTTTGTAGACGCCGAATATCTAAATTAAAGGAGGTTTTCAATTCATCCTATACACTGAATCATCAGGCAATGTTTGGTATATTTGCATCAGGAAATTGCTTTGTATGAATTCTAAAATAAAGTTGTCTGTAGTTTCTTACCTGAACAGTAAGCCTTTCATCTTCGGTCTTGAAAAACCATGGATGAAAGAGCAAATTGAACTAGAGCTGGATATCCCTTCTGTTTGTGCGATGAAATTACTGAGTGGTAAAGTTGACGTTGGATTGGTTCCTATTGCAATACTTCCAGAACTCAAAGAATACCACCTTCTCACAGATTATTGTATCGGTGCAAATGGAGATGTCAGTTCGGTGCTTCTGGTCAGTCAGGTGCCACTGGAATCCATTTCCAGAGTGTTGTTGGATTATCAATCCAGGACATCAGTCCTTCTGACCAGAGTACTTGCAAATAGATTCTGGAAAATAAATCCGAAATGGGAAGCATCTGAGGCTGGTTATGAATCTGCAATTAGCGGAACCTGTGCCGGTGTAATCATTGGCGACAGAGCTTTGATTCTTAAAGACCGATTCAAATATGTATACGATTTATCCGGTGAATGGAAAAAGTATACTGGCTTACCCTTTGTCTTTGCATGTTGGGTTTCGAACAAACCTGTTTCCAAATCATTCAGTGAATTGTTAAACAAAGCGGCAGCTGAAGGAGTGACAAATATTCCGGCCGTGCTGACAAAATACGGGTCAGGAGAAATAGAAAATTCAGTTGCTGAAAAATATTTATCAGAGAGTATTGATTTTAATTTTAATGAACAGAAGAAAAAGGCCCTGGAATTATTTCTCACCTATATAGAAGAATTTACGGCAAGCAAATTGCAGGAGTCATTGCCACATTGATTTCAACAATACTTAAAAAGAAAAGGCCGGACAATTTGCCCGGCCTTTTCTTTTATTCAGTCTTTGAATTAATTCAGAATTGAAACTCTTACAGTCTTGCGGAATTCCGAATTTGAAAGATTTACAAAATAAATTCCTTTACCGAACGGCTGGAGATTTACCTGATGGATCAATCCTACCGGATTTTCAAGTTTTTGCGTGTACACAATTTTTCCAAGTGCATCGTGGATTGTCAGATCAATGGATTTGCCAAGATCACGGGTAGCGGTCATGTCGAGATTAAGAATACCTTCACTTGGATTAGGATAAATACTTAACTGAAAATCATCCGGGGCTCCAGGAATTCCAACCGGCGATTCGCATTTTCCGGAAGCGAGCAAATCAGAGTACCAGGCTGTCATCGCTGTATTCATTCGTGTATTTTGACCATTTGTAAACATATAAAGGCAACGGTCATCGCTGTAATCCATATAATTCATGAACATATAGCCATTGGTGGTAGTATTGCAATTATCATTTGCAGGAAAAGTAAGACATCCATAAGTTTCTCCACCCTGATTTGGGGTATCCGAAACGTTATCAGTGCCGCTGCATGCGCTGCCATCATCACCCCAGATATGTTTGAGGTTGAAGCAATGTCCGATTTCGTGAGTTGCGGTTCTTCCCTTGTTATATGGGTAAGAAACAACTCCCGTCCGTCCGAATGAATCATAGAGGATTACAACACCATAGGTATTGGACGCCTGAGAGGTTGGAAACTCGGCATAACCCAGAATTCCATTACCAAGGTTACATACCCAAATATTAAAATAATGACGCGTATCCCATGCATCCAATCCTCCGGTAGCATAATGCTTCACATCATCATTTGTTGAAAATGAATTGACAGTAGTTTGACGTCTTTCGATTCCATTTGTGGCGTTTCCATTGGGGTCAGTACGCGCCATGCAGAATTGAAAATTACTTGCGCTTGAAATGGACCTCCATACACTGGGAATACTTGAAGTATCAAGATTTCTGTGTCCAAAATCTTCATTCAGTACGTCAATCTGGGATAAAATTTGCTGATCGCTGATATTCTGGGCACTGGTTCTCCAGACTACGTGAACAACAACGGGGAGAGTATAAATTGTGTTGCTTGATCTTGAATTCTGGCCTGAAGCGATGGTTTGCTGCAGATATTGTTCGTCACGCAGCATCAGGCCTTCCCTCCCGGGGTTTTCCTGATTGAGTCGCTTTGTACTTTCTACAATTCCACATTTCTGAGGCCCGGGAGAATTTTCTCCTGCATAGGCAAAGGAAAGGGAACATGCCATCAAGGCAACAAGTAAATTTCTTTTCATTTGATCTTTTTCTTTGGAATGATTATTCGCAGATATTTATACACAAAATTACCAAAATTTTAACAGAAATTAACCAGGCTTTTAAACTATTATTCCACCTCATTTTACTTTTTAAAATTCTTCATTATGTGTTCAGGACAATTTCAATTTTGAATAAAAAACTGCTTTATCTAATTCAACTACATCACCGGGTTCGAAAAAATCAAGTTCTAACGATTCCATGACAATCCTCACCAATCTCAATGTAGGAAAGCCGACAGCAGCAGTCATCTTACGAACCTGACGATTTTTACCTTCACTAAGCTGTATCCGGATCCAAGAAGTCGGGATGGATTTCCTGAACCTCACAGGCGGATTTCTTTCCGGAAGAAAATCCGGTGCATCAACAATAGAAACTGATCCTGCCGGTATTGTTTTATACTTTTTTCCATCTATTGAAATCTCGACACCTTTTGCCAGTTGAATACACGCTTCCGTGTGCACTTCACCTTCTACCTGAACAAGGTATGTTCTCAAGTGCTTATTGGAAGGATGCAATAACTTTTCATTGACAGATTTATCATTGGTCAAAACCAGTAAGCCCTCGCTATCGGCATCCAGTCGGCCGACCGGATATACATCTTTTGGAAAAACAAAGTTGAGGTCGGCCAGTACTTTTCGTTCTCCTTCACGGGAAAACTGAGTGAGCATTCCGTATGGTTTATAAGCAATAAAATATCGGTACATATAAATTCAGGGTCAACAGACTATTTTACACATCACCTTTTCTGACTAATCATCAACGAGTCTGACAGCTGAAAGATAGGCATTAGGAAGCAACAGAGGATGTTTCTCCGTGAAAACAATGAAGAGCTGCACAAAAAAAATATTCATTCTGCCATTAAAAATCCTGACCAACACAAGGTTGAATGAGGCTTCTGCTTCCCGGATGCAGAATGACAGATTTACATGACATTTCACACAATTTATCGTGTAAAAAAATTACAAAACACAGACGACTCTCTTCCGGGAAATTTCGTAATTTCACAATAATGTTTTCACGAATAATATCAATGTTTGTGTGTATAACGGTTTTGCTTCAGGTTTTCAGCAAAACATGTATATACAGCATATTCATACTGGAAAAAAGCAGCATCATTGAAACGTTATGTGAAAACAAAAACAAACCTGAGTTGCATTGTCAAGGTTCTTGTTTTCTAAAAAAAGAACTTAAAGAACAGGAAAAACACGAAAATCAGAGTGGCAATTTATTGAAAGAAAAATTTGACCATTTTTATTCCGAAACTAAATACAATCGGGATGCATTTTCAGAATCCAGACTCTTACAATTTTCAGAATACAAAATGAACTCTATGGCAGGTTTTGACAACAAAGTATTCCAGCCACAAAGATTTTTTTGACATTAATTAAAACCATTGTATTAATCTCAAAAAAATAAATATGAAAAAAAAATCAATCCTGGCAACTACTGCCATTGCTATAACTATTATTCTATTCATTAGTTCCTGTAAAAAGGATCCTTCCTGCGAAGCAGGTACCGGAGGATCGCTTACATTGGTTGCCAAACTGAAACACCACGGAGTGGTCATTCCAAATGACAGTGCTCAACCTGATACTGTTTGGGTTAAATTTAATACGCAGGATTGGTCCGGTGCTCCTTCCGGATATGATGCAAGATTTGTTGGAGAAGAAGGCGAAGATCATGTTCACATCAGCGGATTGAAATGCGGAGACTATTATCTCTATGCTGCCGGTCTTGACACTGCCGGACCCTTCATTGTTCGTGGTGGAAGGTCTTTCAGTACCGAACAAACTGAAGGTGAAATTGAGGTTGACATCTCTGTAACCGAATAGTTTTGAATGAAATGAAGGGTGTACAAAATCATAGCACATCCTTCATTTTTACTAAAATTCACCCCTTCTATAGAATTGATATCATATATTCACACATGAAACGGGATAAATTTGCAAAAAAACTCCTTTTAGGGGTGTTTTTTGCTATTATCTTCATTGGTTGTAAGAAAGAAGGGATAAGGAA
>CAYMMN010000065.1:0-12235 GCA_964391495.1 uncultured Flavobacteriales bacterium
TTCCTAATTCCTAATTCCTAATTCCTAATTCCTAATTCCTAATTCCTAATTCCTAGTACCTAATACTTTATACCAATTCAAAGGTGCCATCCGTGAATTCTCCAAAAAATCTTTGTTCTTGAATATCCTTTTTCTACTTTTGCCCTCCCAAAATTGACCTATGGTGTAACTGGCAACACGTCTGATTTTGGTTCAGAAGAGTCTAGGTTCGAGCCCTAGTAGGTCAACAAAAACGGTGGTCCCCAAATGGCCACCGTTTTTGATTTTAAGTTATTGAATATCAATTAATTATTTTTAACACTTTGCCAAGTTGTTTCGTATTTCTACCAATTTTTAACCTATCGTTTACGGAGTAAAACATGACGTTGGTCAAAAATGCTTGAATTTTGGTTAAAAAAATGACAATTTGGGGTACCTGAACAAAATTTACCTCAATGATTTCTTCTTATTTCTTCATTTCTAAAAGATTCAGATTTCTTCTTGCCTGCTTATTATTATTGATAGGTTCACTACAGGTTCCTGCACAGGTACTTATCAATGAAATTCAGACATCAAATCTGTCTACGATCCAGGATGAATACCTCCAGTACGATGACTGGATCGAACTGTATAATGCCGGTGGAAGTTCAGTCAACCTGAACGGATATGGATTGACAGACGACTCCACAAATTATTATCGTTTTACATTTCCGAACATGAGCATAGCTTCCGGCGGCTATCTTTTGATTTTCGCTTCGGATACAAATAAAACTTCAGTGAATACACACTGGGAGACAGCTGTTAAGGAAAATGATACCTGGAAATACCGTGCTAATACAACTGCTGCTCCTGATACAAACTGGAGAAATGTATCTTTTAATGATGGGTCGTGGTCAGGTGGAATAGGGGGGATTGGATTTGGAGATGCAGATGATGGCACAGCAGTAGCAACTTGTATTTCTGTTTATTCACGTAAGACATTCACAATCGCGGATACTTCGAAAATTTTCGAAAGTGTCTTAAATGTTGATTACGATGATGGCTTTGTCGCTTACCTCAATGGAATAGAGATCGCTCGCGTCAATATTGGAGTTGCCGGAGTGCGTCCTGCATGGAATGATCTGGCGCCTGCTTCACGGGAAGCGGTCCTGTACACAGGAGGAGTTCCGGATTCATTTTATTTGTCCAAAAATGTTTTAAGATCTCTTCTTCGAAATGGTACAAACGTGCTTGCTGTTGAAGTACACAATCAGACATCAACCAGTACCGATCTGAGCGGCCGCGTTTGGCTGAGTTTTCTTGTGGATAATTCTGTCTCTTATTTTGGTCCGGTTCCATCCTGGTTCCATCCTGCACCGGTACAATATCTCCATGCGAAGTTCAAATTAAATCGTGCCGGAGAAAAAGTATTTCTGGTCAATGGATCCGGAACATTATTGGACAGCAAAAATACAGGAACGATTGAGCCTGATAATTCCATTGGAAGAAATCCTGACGGCAGTGCAACGTGGTGCATCAGCGCTACGCCAACTCCAGGAGCGAGTAATAACAGCGCAACCTGTTATAGCGGATACGCGACCATTCCGATTTTTTCACTTGCTTCCGGATTTTATCCGGTGACGCAATCTCTGGTTTTAAGTACATCGTTTCCGAACAGCCAGATTCGATATTCACTGGATGGAACTGATGTTACTTCATCATCAACATTATACACCGGACCGATTTCACTGAGCACAACCACCACTGTTAAAGCGCGTGTTTTTTCAACAAGCGCACTTGCAAGTCAGACTGTCACGAACACCTTTTTTATCAATTTGAATTGTCGCTTGCCGGTTTATGCTCTGACTACGGATCCATACAATCTGTATGATTACAACAATGGAATTTTCGTAGAGGGACCCAATGCACAGGCATCCAGTCCACACTTCGGAGCAAACTATTGGATGGATTGGGAAAAACCAATTTATCTGGAATATTTTGACAGAGATAAAATCAGAGCTTTCAAATTTAATTCCGGTTTGAAAATTACTGGCGGATGGTCCCGTATGGCCGATCAGAAAAGTCTGGAGATTATGCTGAGTGATAAATATGGTTTATCCAAACTGAATTACCCGCTTGAATCAGACAAAACCTGGAATGACAAATGGGATGATTTCATTCTTCACACAACCGGTAATGATCGTGGTGTATGTCACATGCGTGATCCAATGATGGAGCGTTTACTCAAACCAACCAATATTGATTACCTCGCTTATGAACCATGTTTGCTTTACATCAACGGGCAAAGCTGGGGAGTATATTACACAAGGGAGAATGACGATCACCATTGGATCGAGGGAAACTATGGTTACAAAAAGGATGAAATTGATCTTTTAAAAGAAAGTTATTTCTATCCAACAATTGAAGTAAAAAAGGGCAGTGACGCGGCTTTCTGGACGATGTATAATTACGCTACTACCAGTTCTCCTTCCGGTGCTTCCTACTATTCCACCATGGCTACCATGATGGATATCGAAAATATGGTGGATTATTTTGCTTCTGAAACCTATTATCCGAATGACGATTGGATGGGTGGCGGAAACAACAATCTTAAAATGTGGAGACCAATAAAAGCCGGCGGACGTTTCAGATATTTATCATACGACCTTGACTTTGGAATGGGACTCGTAGGTTCTGTTTCGAATGACATGTTAGGTACAGCACTGAATCCTTCTCCGCACAATTACAATTCTGATATTTTTCAGAAGCTGGTTCAAAATCCAACTTACAAACGATACTTTATCAATCGATACGCGGATTTGATCAATACCATCTGGCTGCCATCCAATGTGCAATCAATGGCTTACCTGTTTCGTGATTCGCTTCGCAAAGACATGCACTTTCAATATGAAAAGTGGGGTGGAGGCGACACTAATCAATGGATTTCAAACATCGCTTCGATGTTGACCTTCGCGAATCAGCGTCCTGCTTATGCACGAAATTATATTCAAAGTCATTTCAGCATGACATCACAGGTGACGCTTACAATACAAGCATCACCTGCCGGTGCTGGTCGAATTCAGATCAGTACGGTAACCCCAAGCAGCTATCCATGGAGTGGAGTATATTTCAATGGCAATCCTGTTACCATTACTGCGATTCCAAATCCGGGATATACATTTGATCACTGGCGTTCGAACACTGTCATCAATACGAATGACCCGAACCAGGTTGCGACCTACAATTTTACAACCAGTGATGTGATCACTGCCTACTTCACAGGATCGCCTGTTCCGGTACAATTGCAAATCAGTGAAATCAATTACAACAGTGATTCCGCTTCCAACACAGGCGACTGGATTGAATTGTACAATCCTTCGAATTCACCACTGGATATTTCCGGATGGAAATTCCGTGATGGTGCCGACAATCACACCTTTACTTTTCCCGCACCAACGACCATCGCAGCGAATGGCTATCTCGTAGTCGCCTCTGATCTTGCGAAATTTTCCGCTATCAATTCTTCTGTCAGCAATGTGATAGGAAGTTTTGGTTTTGATTTCGATAATGGTGGAGAGGATCTTCGTTTGTATGACAATACAAATACGCTTTACACATCAGTGTTCTACGATGATTTTAGTCCATGGCCTTTGACTCCTGACGGACAAGGCTATACACTGGAAAGAATTTTCCCTGTCAGCGATCCTAACAACGGGAACAGTTGGTTTGCCGGATGTTTTGGCGGATCACCCGGAAGGGCATATTCTTCTCCAACAGTTACTGTGACTGCAGGAGGTTCAACAACTATTTGTCAGGGAAGTACGGTTACCCTCACCGCGAATGCATCTCCGGGTTATACTTTCCAATGGAAAAATAATGGTACCGATATCCCTGGTGCGAATCAATCGAGTTACAGTGCTTCTCAGGCAGGTTCATATACAGTAGCTGTTAGTTCGTCTGGTTGTTCAGGAATTTCCAGTCCTGTTACTATATCCGTGGATCCCGCAGGCCAGATAAATTCAACAACACCTGATTCACGATGCGGCAACGGTAGTGTGACCTTGTCCGCTTCCGGAACCACCGCGATTGAATGGTACGATGCGGCTTCAGGCGGAAATCTGGTGGGTAACGGAAACAGTTTTACAACTCCGGTGCTTTCCCAGTCGTTCACCTATTATGCTGTATCAGGTGGAGCTTGTCCGAGTGCACGTGTGCCTGTTTTGGCCGGAATCCTTGCTACCACCGCTGCACCTGTTACTCAAGATGTTGGACGTTGTGGTTCAGGAACAATTGTGCTCAGCGCGTCAGATACTGCTACTATTCATTGGTATTCCGCAGCAAGCGGTGGAACATTGCTTGCAACCGGAACCACATTTACAACTCCGGTACTTACTCAGTCTACGACATATTATGTGGAAGCAGGCACTGCCTGTCCAAGTGCACGTGTTCCGGTTTCAGCTATTATATCATCCGCGACAGCTACGCCGGTTACTTCAAATGTAAGTCGATGTGGTGCAGGTACGGTTACACTCACAGCAACTGACACAGCAACCATCTATTGGTACAATGCTGCAAGCGGTGGAAGTTTATTGGCAACAGGCACTTCGTATACAACACCATCCATTTCCTCGACAACTACATATTATGTTGAAGCCGGAGCATTTTGTCCAAGTGCGAGAGTTTCGGTTCAGGCAATTGTAAATGCTATTGCAGCAGCACCGATCACACAAAATGCAAGCCGTTGTGGAACAGGTAGTGTTACTCTCACTGCTACAGATACTGCCGCAATTCGCTGGTACAATGCTGCGAGTGGTGGTACACAAGTAGGAAGCGGAACTTCTTTTGTTACTCCATCACTCAGTACAACAACAACATATTATGCGGAAGCCGGCTCGGTTTGTCCGAGTGCAAGAATTTCCGCGCAGGCAATCATTAATGCACAGGCTGCGGCTCCGGTTACATCAGATGTAAGTCGTTGTGGAAATGGAACAGTAACCCTTACTGCTACGGACACTGCGGTTGTCCGTTGGTATTCTGCGGCTACAGGAGGTACATTGTTGTTCACCGGAAATAGTTTTACAACACCTTCATTGAGTACTACCACCAGTTATTTTGCTGAGGCAGGCAGTGTATGCCCGAGCGCAAGAGTTCAGGCGAACGCGATCATTAATGCAGTCACTTCCGCTCCTGTTGTTCAGAATGCAAGTCGTTGCGGAAGCGGTACGGTTGTCTTAACGGCGACTTCCTCAAGTACAGTAAACTGGTACAATGCACCCGGTGGTACTTTGTTAGGAACAGGTCTGACCTTTACCACTCCGGTCATTTCAGCCTCAACAACATATTATGCTGTTGCCGGAACAATTTGTCCGAGCAATGCAGTATCTGCACAAGCGATCATCAACGCGATTTGTGCATCACCGGTAACTCAGAATGCAAACAGGTGCGGAACAGGCAGTGTAACATTGACTGCAACTGACACTGCGAGCATTCGCTGGTATTCCGCCGCATCAGGTGGTTCTCAGATAGGAACAGGTACAAGCTTCGTTACACCTTCATTATCGACCAGTACAACTTATTATGCGGAAGCCGGGTCAGTTTGTCCAAGTGCAAGAGTAGCAGCGCAGGCTATAATCAATGTGATTACTGCAACTCCTGTCGCCTCCGATGTTGCAAGATGTGGTACAGGTTCTGTAACACTTACTGCTACTGACACCGCTACCATTCGCTGGTATTCTGTCGCAAGCGGGGGGACAATCCTTGCAACCGGAACATCATTTACTACTCCGGTGCTTTCAGTAACAACTCCGTATTATGTTGAAGCCGGAACAGTTTGCCCAAGTACCCGAATTCAAGTGAACGCAATCATCGCTACAGCGGCTGCAGATCCTGTAGTTCAGAATGCAAGCAGATGTGGTACGGGAACTGTTACACTTACCGCGAACTCAGCATTTACCGTGAACTGGTATAATACTCCGGGCGGTACTTTACTGGGCACAGGCGCTTCTTTCACTACTCCTTCTATTTCTACAACAACAACTTATTATGCACAGGCCATATCAGCAGGGTGTCAGAGCAATGTGGTCTCCGCGCAAGCCATTATAAACGCGATCGCTGCTGCTCCTCAAACACAAGGTGCTGGCAGATGCGGAGCGGGAAGTGTAACGCTCACCGCTACTGATACTGCTGCCATTCGTTGGTATGCTGCATCCAGCGGTGGTTCGGTTCTGGGAACAGGAACCAGCTTTATCACTCCTTCGCTTTCTGTTACAACTACTTATTATGCTGAAGCAGGTTCAGTTTGCCCAAGCGCAAGAATAGCAGCGGTTGCATCAATCAATGCGATTACTGCTGCTCCTGTTGTACAGAATTCCAGCCGTTGCGGAAACGGTACATTGACACTCACTGCATCTGATACTGCCTCGATTCGCTGGTATGCTCTGGCATCGGGCGGTTCACAAATAGGTACGGGAACTTCGTTCACAACACCAGTCTTGAGTCAGACGACTACCTATTATGTGGAAGCAGGATCTTTATGTCCAAGTGCTCGGGTTCCTGTTCAGGCATTTGTTTATGCTGTTGCTGCAGCACCTGTTGCAAGTAATGTCAATCGTTGTGGTGCGGGTGTTGTGGTGTTAACAGCAAGCGATACTGCAAGTATTCGCTGGTATAATGCTGCTTCAGGTGGAAGTTTACTCTTCACAGGTACCACGTATACAACTCCTTCTCTATCCACTTCAACAACTTATTATATTGAAGCAGGAAGTATTTGTCCGAGTTCGCGCGTCGCAGTGACAGCGGGAATATTAACTGTTGCTGCAGCCCCTGTGACTACCGGAGCGAATCGTTGTGGTGCCGGTTCTTTACAGCTCACCGCAACTGATACAGCCGCGATTCGCTGGTATGATGCGTCTACCGGAGGAGCATTGGTAGGAACAGGTAATACGTTCACTACTCCGGTGATCAGCCAGACAGTTACATATTATGCAGAAGCCGGTAGTGTATGTCCGAGCGCAAGAATACCTGCTCAGGCCATTATCAATGCAATTACAGCTACACCTGTTGCTCCTGATGTGGCACGCTGCGGGCCGGGTACAATCGATCTGCTCGCTAGTGATACAGCTGTGATCAATTGGTATGACGCGCTAAGTGGAGGAAATTTACTTGCCAGCGGAACCACTTACACTACACCTTCATTGACTGTTACAACTACATATTATGTCGAAGCGGGGACTATTTGTCCGAGTCAACGAATTGCTGTAAATGCTATCATCACCACCGCTCCTTCGGATCCGGTTGTTGCAGATAGTTCCAGATGCGGGGATGGTACTGTAACACTGACTGCAGTTTGCCCATTCCCTGTCAGCTGGTATGATGCACCGGGAGGAAATTTACTTGGAACAGGACTTACATTCACAACTCCGGTACTCAATCAAACAACTACGTATTATACACAATCCGGAGCAGGATCTTGTCTGAGTGCAGTTGTTTCCGGTCAGGCGATTGTAAATGCAATTACCGCAGACCCAACAATCACCGGGGCTAGTCGTTGTGGAGCTGGTAGCGTTACTCTCATCGCGATGGATACTGCAGCAGTATTGTGGTATGATGTTATCTCAGGAGGTACTATAATCAGCACTGGTCCGACATTCCTGACACCTTCACTGACACAGAGCACTACATTTTATGTTCAGGCAGGAACTGTATGTCCGAGTCCGATGTTTGCTGTGCAGGCAATCATCAATGATGTGTCACCTGATCCTGTTGTAAGCGATACCGTTCATTGTGGTCCGGGTTCAGTCACTCTGACTGCAATTGATACAGCACTGGTGTATTGGTACAATGCCGCGATAGGTGGATCAACGCTTGCAACCGGTCCTACATACACAACTCCTCAGTTGACACAAACAACAACTTATTACCTTCAGGCAGGTGGTATTTGTCCGAGCCAGGTTGTTCCGCTGACTGTATTCATAAACGAAATAAATCCGGATCCGGTGGTAACTAATGCAAGCAATTGCGGAAGCAGTTCTGTAACTCTACTGGCCACTGATACAGCAAGCATTTACTGGTATGATGCACTTAGCGGAGGAAATCTTGTTGGAACAGGTCCATCATTTACAACTCCAGTGCTTTCATCAACAACAACCTATTATGCTGTCGCGGGTACTGTTTGTCCAAGCGCATTTGTTCCCGTTACTGCAGAAATCCTCACAGTACCTGTTGTGAATCTGGGGAATGATACGGTGCTTACAACCGGATTCTCTTTGGTGTTGGATGCAGGTGCAGGTTACCCCGGATATTTGTGGAGTACAACTGAAACAACACAAGTGATTTCTGTGAATGCAAGTGGTATTTACAATGTCGTGGTAACAGCTGCTAATGGTTGTACTGCCGGAGATACAATTGAAGTCACAATCACTACTGATATCGCGGAAAGCTCCGCTTCAGGAAACGTAGTTGTATATCCTAATCCAACACATGACCAGAGTGTGATACAATTCCCGAAATCATCATCTGCCATGCGCTATGTGATTTACAATGCATCCGGACAAGTCGTGTACAGCGATGAAGTTCATGCAATGCAGGAACGTACACAAACCTTGCATGTGGAGAATTGGGCAAGGGGAGTTTACTTCATTGAAGTTCTGCGAAAAGAAAAACTGGAACGCATTCGGTTGCTGATTCAATAAAAAAGAAATAAAAAAAGCGCCCGGGAATACCGGGCGCTTTTTTTTGATGAATAGTTTTTATCCAAATAACAAAGCGAAAACTTCTTCCACTTTGGAAACAGCATTCACTTTTATTTGCTGAAACCTGCTTTTGTCTAATCCTTTCAGGTTGTATTTGCTGATGACAATTTGCTCAAAGCCCATTTTTTCAGCTTCGCTGATACGGCTTTCAACACGGGTAACGGGGCGGATCTCACCACTAAGACCTACTTCCGCAGCAAAAGCAATTTTTGGAGAAATGGCAATATCTTCATTCGAAGAAAGTATGGCGCAGATAACAGCAAGGTCAATACCAGGATCTTCAACTTTTATTCCCCCTGCTATATTGAGAAAAACATCTTTTGCCCCGAGACGAAATCCGCATCTCTTTTCCAGAACAGCGAGTAACATGCTGAGTCTTCTCAAATCAAAACCTGTTGAGGAGCGCTGAGGTGTTCCATAAACAGCGGAGCTGACAAGAGCCTGCGTTTCGATTAACAATGGACGAATACCTTCCATGGTCGCTGCTATGGCGACTCCACTCAGGGCTTCTTCTCTTTGAGCGATCAATACTTCAGACGGATTGCTGACTTCACGGAGACCTGCTCCCTGCATTTCATAAATTCCCAATTCAGCGGTTGATCCGAATCGATTTTTGACTGCACGAAGAATCCGATACACATGATGACGGTCGCCTTCAAATTGCAAAACCGTATCCACCATATGTTCCAGGATTTTGGGTCCGGCAATCAGACCATCTTTGGTAATGTGACCGATCAGAAAAACCGGAGTAGAACTTTCTTTCGCGTAGCGCAATAATTCCGAAGTACATTCCCGGATTTGTGAAACACTACCCGGTGATGATTCAATTTTATTACTGAAAATTGTTTGTATGGAATCTACAATCAATACTGCAGGATTAATTTCGGAGATCTGGTGAAAAACATTTTCGAGGGCTGTTTCGGTGAGGATGAAGAACCCATCGCTTTTCATCTTCAGTCGTTCCGCGCGCATTTTTATTTGCTGTTCGCTTTCTTCTCCGCTCACATACAAAACGGTTTTGTTCTTCAGCTGCAAAGCAAGCTGCAATAACAATGTCGATTTTCCTATCCCGGGTTCTCCGCCCATCAGCACCAATGATCCCGGAACCATTCCGCCACCAAGTACACGGTGCAGTTCTTTATCCGGTAGAGCGATCCTGTGTTCGTCGGAGATACTGATATCATCAAGCCGGTGTGGTTGGGCGACTCTTGCTTTTTTATCGGCAGATTTTTTCCATGCAGAAGTTTCTTCTCCTTTCGACACAATCTCTTCGACATAGGTATTCCATTCACCGCAGGAAGGACAACGTCCAATCCATTTGGGAGACTGCACTCCACAATTTTGACAATAAAATGTTGTTTTTACTTTGGCCACGATTAATATTTTCCCGGGGTGAAAATAAAAAAAGCGATTACATGAATCGCGTTTCTTGTGAGGTTAATAAATGCTGATCCGAAAACCGGAAAAGATTTTTGATAATGATTAATTCAGAATAAGAAGAAAAAGAATCCTTTTAATTATCAATTCCGTTTTTGAAAATCAAGTTCTTTGATTCCTGTAGCGCCGGAGTGATCGTTTGCCATGACCAGTACATCATTATCAAGAAGAACAACTTGCCAAACGGCATTATAATCTTCATTTATATTCAATTCTTTAATTTTTATTTCAACTTTCGTAAGGGTAGTTTTAATTTCATACCTACCAGTACCTGTAACTGTTCCAGAACTTCTAAACACAGTGAGTTGCAAATTCCCGCTATCATCAAAAACCCATGTTTGATTTGGATTACGAATAGGATCATTGGGAATCAGTATCAAACTCCAACTTCCAACCAATTGTTTCTTTATCGTCTTTTCCGACTTAAACATTTCTGTTTTTTCGCAGGAGGAAAAGATAAAGAATGCCGGAAAAAGGGCGGCAAACAGAAGTGAACGGTTGATTTTCATGGACTTCTTTTTAGTAAAGATAATCTCTTTTCCGATTCCCGCACAATCCCGGCGAATTATTTTTTCGCTGAACGGATCTTTTGTTCGATCCCTGAAGTGGAAAATCCCGGTAAAAAGTCGATTGTGACGATTTTTCCCCCTCCGGCTTTCACCACATCCGCCCCAACTATGTCTTCCGGCTTGTAATCTGAGCCTTTGACAAGGACATCGGGTTTTAGCGCCGTGATAAGCTCCAGCGGGGTGTCTTCCCCAAAAAGGATGACCCCGTCAACAAAATGAAGGGATGCCAGAATCATGGCTCTTTGTTTTTCGGAATTGATCGGACGGTGCTCTCCTTTCAGGCGGGCAACGGAAGCATCTGTATTGACACCAACGATCAGGACATCGCCCAGATCAGCGGCTTTGGACAGATAATCAATATGACCAAGATGGAGGATATCGAAGCAGCCGTTTGTAAAAACTATTTTTCTCCCAAAAAAACGGTGTACTTCCAGAAAGTGCTTTAATGAATTCAGATCAAAGACTTTCTTCTCAATTATTTCAAGATTGCTCATCTTTTATTTTTCGTTGTGCAAAAATAAGCATTGCAAACGAGATGGCTCCGAAAATGATCACAACAAGGGTTTGGGTGGTGTGCATCAGTGTGGCAAACGCGAGTCCATGTTCATGTGTGAGGCCGTACAAAAGCAATCCCTGCGAAACCAGCAGGTGATATGCACCTATTCCTCCCTGTACTGGTGCTGACATACCCATGCCGCCAACAACCAACACAAACAATCCTGCATGCCAGCTAAGTTCACTTGTAGCCGGTAAGGCAAAGAAACACAGATAAGACATCAGGAAATACATAAACCAGATCAGCACTGTATGAAAAATGAACCAGCCGGGATGCTCGAGTTTACGCACAGAGCGGAGTCCTTCGATGATCCCTTTTAATAAGGCGGTTGCTTTGTGTAAGATTCCAACTTTATCCGGATTGGTATTTTTTTGTTTTTGAAAATAAATGAAAATCACAACGACCATGATGATGATTCCACCGACAATGTAGAAGAGTGGCGATCCCAGCATCATCGCAGCTTTTTGTTTGAGTGGATCGAAAATATTCTGATTCAAAAAATCTCCAAGACGTTCGAATTCGATCACCGCTGTCATCACAATGCACAAGAGGAGACAAATCACATCAAGAGCTCGTTCAACAATGACTGTTCCGAGTAGAACATCGAAGGGTACTTTTTCTATCCGATTCAAAGAACCACAGCGGGTCACTTCTCCAAGCCTCGGGAACGCTAGGTTGGCGAGGTATCCAACCATGAGGGAATAGGAAGTGTTGCTGAGTTTTGGCGAATAACCAGTAGGACGAATGAGCATGTTCCAGCGATGCGCCCGACTGAGAAAGGCGATGAGAGAAACACCAATGGAAGCGCTGAGCCAAAGCCAGTTTACATCGCTAATTTCTTCCAGAATCCTGTTGAGATCAACTCCCCGAAAAGCCAGCCACAACATCCCGATCCCGAGTACCAGCAGGAAGATGTATTTCAGAACGGAGAACAGTTGTTTTTTCAAAATGAAGGTTTACCCGAT
>CAYMMN010000066.1:0-12139 GCA_964391495.1 uncultured Flavobacteriales bacterium
CTAAATGGACATATCCAAAGTTGCTATATTCGTAGAGAACAGGGATTAATCAATTCGGATTCAATGAAACTCCTCAGGCTGTTACGCACTGCGCGTCATGTGCATCCCGACCAGATTCGGTTGAAGATGATATATGCCCTGAGAAAAGCAAAGGCGGAACGAGGCAAATTGCAATTATCGGATCCCGGAACACTCACCATCTCTCCAATAAAACTTAAGAAGTACCTGGCTTTGCAACCATCTTGTCATGGAGGTACTTTTAATTTTTTGAATCACAGCATCGCTTTTACTATCGATCCCGATTGGAATTTCAAAGACTATGGTGCTTTGTGGACCATTCGTCTGAACTCATTTGAATATCTCTATCATCCTGAAACTACTCAGAAAGAAGGTAATTTTTTAATGAGCAGTTTTGTACGGAAAGCTGAAGACAATCAGTTGCTTTACGATAGTTATTGCGTTTCGCAGCGGATTATGAACTGGACAAGTTTTCTGTCACGCTACGAATCAAATGATATTGAAATCCTTTCATTCTTGTGGAAACAGGCTTATTATCTGTCTGTCAATCCGGAATATTATTTAAAGAATAATCACCTCCTCGACAATGGTTTCGCATTGTTGAGAGCAGGATTGTTTTTCGGTGAAGAAAGATTTTTCCTTGCCGGACAAAGCATTCTGATCAATGAACTCAATAAGCAGCTATTGAATGACGGTGCACACATCGAACTCAGCCCGATGTATCATTGCTCAGTTTTGTGGAGGTTGCTGGAAAGTATTGATGCGATGCAAATTGTAAAACAGGATTACTCTCCTCTCAATTTCTTACTTCGTGATGCTGCTTCGAAAATGTTTGGCTGGCTCGAAGCGATCGTTTTTGCAAATGGTGAATTGCCATCCATCAACGACAGTGCAATGGACGGAGCCCCGGGCCTGACTGCTCTTGCTGATTACGCGCATGTACTTGGTATCAAATGTCAGCACACTACATTAGGGATATCCGGTTTGCGTAAATTTAAAAACCGTCATTTTGAATTGCTTGTTGATGTGAATGGTTTCACTCATGCCTCCGCTCCCGGACATGCTCATGCCGACGCATTGCATTTTATATTGCATGTTTTTGGTTCCGCATTTATTGTAGACACAGGTGTTTCTGTATATGAAAAAGGGCAGGTACGTTCCTATGAACGTTCAACAGCGGCGCATAATACAGTCGAGATTGGAGGAAGAAATCAAAGTGAAATTTATGGAAACTTCCGGGTTGGGCGCAGGGCAAGAATTGTCCACCTTCGGGAATCAGGAAATATGATTGAGGCTACACATGATGGATACAAAACTATCGGTGCATTGCATACCCGGAAGTACGAGTTTCTGGATAATGAGATTATCATAACAGATAACATTAGTCAGGAAGTCAATTCAACAGGAATAGCATTTTTGCATGTTGATAAAAAGTGCGGACTACGTCTTGAGAATGGTCGACTATTTTCTAAGTTTGTTCAGGTCAGTTTTGAGGGAGCTGACCATGTCGAATGTAGCGATACATGGTATTCTCCTGCATTTGGTGTCCAACTGCCTGCGTATAAAGTGAAAATTCCTTTTTCAAAAAGCCTGGTTACCAGGATCTCAATCGGCGGTCCGGAAAACAGGGAGCAAAAATCCGGACAATAATCGGAAGCTTTAGAAAACTGATTGAAGAAGATTGAAAAACACAGGCATTCAAATAATTTGTTTCTGATGAAAGTAATCAATGTAATTACCCCACATTTTCCACCGGAAGTCACAGCCGCGTCACATCGTCTGGAGGCATTGGTTGGAACCCTGGGATCAGAATACAAAGTTCATGTATTTACATTGACAGAGATAGGAGAGAAGGCCAAAGAAAAGGACGTTCAGCTCTCAGATAATGTTACCGTTCATTATACAAACCTGCCGACATACAACAAGTCCTTCTTTTTTATCCGTGCTGTTTATGAATGTATTTATTCCTTTCGGATTGCTTTCAAAGCTGCGCGCAAACGTGCTGATTTGACATTTGCCACAACACCGTATATGTTTTTGATTCCTGCTGTAATCCTTGCCGGATCAAAAAGCAGAAAAATCATGGATGTTCGTGACCTCGTATGGTGTTATCTTCCGGAAAGAAATTTTGTTCAGCGTTGGGTAAAGAAAGTGTTTACCGGAATGGTGCGCTATTTCCTTGGGAAGTATGATTTCATTACCGTAACGAATACTTCTGAAGAACAATGGGTGCTGAATGAAACGGATATTTCGTCTGAAAAAATAAGGATTATCAGCAATGGTATCAGTGAAGATAAATTCAAACGCTTATCGACAATCAAATACTCCCAGCCGGAAAATCCTTTTGTGATTACCTATATCGGTAATATCGGTAATGGACAAGATCTGAACCCGATTCTCGAAGCAGTCAAGGGAATATCAGATATCAAACTGAACCTGATCGGTGATGGGATTGAACTTGAAGATTTCAAAAAGAAAGTAAGAACAGAAAACCTTCGCAATGTTCGCCTGCATGGCAAATTGAAATGGAACCGATTGCTGCCTTTTTATCAAACATCCACCATCCTGTTCGCACGACTTGGAAAAAATTATCAGAGCGCGATCCCATCAAAATTGTTTGAATACCTGAGTACCGGACTGCCGGTTATTTTTAGCGGTAGTGGTGAAGCGGCAAAATTGCTGCGCCAGTTTGAGAATACTTTTGTGCTTGAATCAGAAGATCCCGCCGCTCTGCGTCAATTGATCCTCCAAATTAAAACACTTCCTCTCACGCGATCTTTCGATAACATTCTCAAAACAGAAGAACTTTTTATCCGCGAACGAATCAATCAAAACCTGCTTCCTGTAGTCGCTCAATTGCTGAATGTAGAACAATTCGTTTCTCCGGTTCCAGAAAAGATTCACGAAGATTTTTCACTTCTCGAAGAATTGAATTAATTTTTTCTTTTTCTCTTAATTCCATCCTTTGATTTTCAATTCTCATTCCTCACTCTTCACTCTTCACTCTTCACCCTTCACCCTTCACTAACCCATGCTCGACTATTCAACCTGCATTCTCAATAAAGTCGCTGTTCACCAGGTCGGAAATAAAACGAATGACGAGGAACTTGTTCTGTCAAAAGCACTGCTCGATATTTCTGATGAGAAAGTGAATCAGTTGCTGATTAATTTTTTCTTTCATTCGTTTACTTCGCCGGAATATTATTCTTTCACTTTCAGCAATGATGATTTCACACTGAATCCTTTGTATACCTACGCGACTTCAGTGTTTGAAAATCCTAAAGTTCTGCATAAGGAATCGATACATATTGCCAAACATCTTTTTGAACAGTCAAACAATGCGCAGATTAAATCCGGTGATTTGTTTGTCGCGTACATTTCAGAGGTTGTTGTTGAAGATGAAGTCACAGATGTAATTGGTATTTTTAAATCTGAATCAAAAAATACGTTCTTACGAGTCGATAACAAACAAGGTGAATTCCGGATCAAAGCGCAGGATGGAATCAATGTTGAAAAACTCGACAAAGGATGCCTGATTTTCAATACCCACAAGGATGACGGATACAAAATTTGTATCATCGACAAAGCAAATAAAGCGGTGGAAGCTCAGTTTTGGAAAGAACGGTTTCTTGTTTTAAAACCTTGTCAGGATAATTTCCATCAGACTAAACAGTTCATGGATATCGCGAAGAATTTTGTCGCGAAACAATTGCCTGAGGAATTTGAAGTCGGGAAGACAGAACAAATTGATCTGCTGAACAGATCTGTAGAGTATTTTAAAACTCATGAATCATTCAGTAAAAAAGAATTTGAGAAAGAAGTATTCCAGGAACCGGAATTGATCAAGTCGTTCCGTAATTACGATAAGTCCTACCGCGAAGAAAATACTATAGAACTCACGGATACTTTTGAAATATCCACACAGGCTGTAAAAAAGCAAAGCAAGATTTTTAAGAGTGTTTTGAAGCTCGACAAAAACTTCCATATCTATATTCACGGCGACAAGGAATTGATAGAAAGAGGCGTGGAGAAGGATGGGAGGAAATACTATAAAATATATTACAAAGAAGAAGCCTGAAATTCATCCAAATCGGCTGATTTTTCATTTGTCCTGTTGTGTATTAATTGGTAAACTTGCAGCCCGTTTCACCCGCGCCCTTCACAATGCAGGAAAAATCTTTGGCCCTAACCGAACAGGTGTCTCTTTCCGCTAAAATTCAGGATTACGTTCAGCTCACCAAGCTTCGCTTGTCAAGCCTGGTCGTTTTTTCAGCGGCTATGGGCTACGTCATCGCTACCAATGGCAATTTTGTCTGGTCGAATTTCCTGTTGTTGATGCTTGGAGGATTTTTGGTTACCGGTGCATCCAATGCTTTTAACCAGATTATGGAAAAAGACCTGGATAAACTGATGACCCGTACAGAGAATCGCCCACTTCCTACAGGTCGTATGTCAGTCACCGAAGCACTTGTCGCGGCTTTGTTCATGGGGATCTCCGGTGTTTTGATTTTGTGGTTGAAAATGAATGCCTTGTGTGGCATCCTAAGTTTGCTTTCACTCTTATTATATGCTGTGGTGTATACCCCGGCAAAGCGAATTACATCTTTCTCTGTATTGATAGGAGCTATCCCGGGCGCTTTTCCTCCGCTTCTCGGATGGATCGCGGCAAAGAATGAAATTGGTTTAGAAGGTCTTGTATTATATGCCATTCAGTTCATCTGGCAGTTTCCGCATTTTTGGGCAATCGCCTGGATGCTCCACGATGATTATCAAAAAGCGGGATTTAAAATGCTTCCATCCGGCACCGGTCGTACAAAACACAGTGCTTTCCAAACACTTGTGTATTCAATCTGCCTTGTGCCAATGGGTTTTCTTCCACATTTTTTTGGTTTTACCGGATGGATATCCACAGTACTGATGATAGTGTGTGGTATTGTATTTTCAATCCAGGCTTATCGACTCTATGTCACCTGTGAAATGAAGGCGGCACAAAAATTAATGTTCGGTTCATTCATCTATCTTCCTGTTGTTCAAATAATTTGGATGATAGATAAATTATTTCAATAAAAATGATTGCAGAACTAGTTCCAAATGAACGTACTCTCCTTGAGCGAAAAGCCAAACGCAGTTTGCTCTGGATTGGAGTGATCAGTATCCTGATGTTATTTGCCGGACTTACTTCCGGGTATATAGTCAGACAAGGAGAAGGAAAATGGGCTCAGTTTGATTTACCAATGACCTTCGCGATCAGCACAGTAATTATTGTATTGAGTAGTGTTCCGATGCAATGGGCTGTTATTTCCGCACGAAAGGGGAATCAAAAAAATCTGGTTACTGCACTCATTATCACTGGCTTGCTGGGTATCGCATTTGTGATCAGTCAATATGTTGCATGGTCAGAATTGTTCAGCCAGGGTATTGCATTCTCAGGCAGAATAAAAGACATAAAAGGCAATTTCCAGTATGTACCTTCCGGCACAGAATCCGTTGCAGAAGCAGGTGATGCCGGAAATGTCGCGGGCTCCTTTTTATATGTCATTACAGGATTACATGTGATGCATTTATTGGGAGGTATCATTGCATTATTTATTGTATTTTCGCGCGCATTGCGGCAAAAATACACCGCCACAGATTTTAACGGAGTCAGAATGTGCGCAGTTTACTGGCATTTTCTCGGAGGTTTGTGGGTGTATTTATTTTTCTTTTTACTTTACGTCCGGTAATCAGAAACCCCTGCAACAAAACACGTATAAACACACCTAACACATAAACTGATTTTACGTTCATGGCAAACCATTCAGCAGTAGCATCACCTTCTTCCTCCAGTGTCTGGGGCGGAGGTACATCCCCTTTCGGTATGCGTTGGGGAAAGATGTTCATGTGGATCTTCCTGGTCTCGGATGCTTTTACTTTCTCAAGTTTAATCATCGCCTATGGCGCAATGCGTCATCGTTTTCCGGACATCTGGCCTAAGCCGGGTGATGTATTCACACACTTCCCTTTCATTCACGGACATGTGCCACTGGCGTATGTCGGATTGATGACCTTTATCCTTATCATGTCTTCCGTGACCATGGTACTTGCAGTAGATGCCGGTCATTCCATGAATCGTAAATCTGTTTTGCGCTGGCTGGGTCTTACCATTGTTGGTGGGTTTATGTTCCTTGGTTCACAAGCGTGGGAGTGGTTTCACTTTATCGAAGGTTCTGAAAAAGGTGCTTATGTACTTGCTGACGGACGTTTCGCTCGCACAGATGATCTGGAACCGGGAGTTTGAAATTCCATGATGGAACAAAAGTGGAAGGGGCTGAAGCGGAAGCTTTGATTGCTTCTTCTGTTAAAAATATTAAGGGTGCAAACCTTACCGAGAACGAATATGGAAATACGCCATTATTTGGAAACTTCTTCTTCTTCATTACCGGTTTCCACGGATTCCACGTATTCTCCGGTGTAATGATCAACCTGATTGTTTTCATCCTGGTATATCAGGGCGCTCTCGATCGCAAAAAGGATTATGAGCTTGTTGAAAAAGTCGGTTTGTACTGGCACTTCGTTGACCTTGTCTGGGTCTTCGTCTTCACATTCTTCTATCTCGTATAATATTCCTCCATCCGAAAACATCCATTCTCATGTCTGATATTCACCACGAACATGTATCGCATGCCTCAGAAGAAAAGGCGCACAGTGCACTGAATAAAAAACTCATCTGGCGCGTATTCTGGATACTCTTATTCATTACGCTCTTTGAAGTTGGTATTTCTTTTACAGGAATTCCGCATGTGGTTCTCATCTGGACCTTCGTTGCGCTTACTCTGGTGAAAGCTTATTACATTGTCGGGTTCTTTATGCACCTGAAATTCGAAGCGATTGCCGCGAAATACAGTCTGTTGCTTCCATTTGTATTGATCGTGTACCTCATCTTCATCGCCTTGTATGAAGGTTCCGCGTTGATGCATGTACCGTATTAATTTCCAAAATCTAAATGGCTAACTCGCCCTTCAAAAGGGTTTTAATTCCCCTTGCAATTCTGCTTTTTCCGGTCATCTTGTGGCTGGTCATAACAAGAGGAACAAATCATTTTAAAAATCTCCCTGTTCTTGGTCCTGTTGAGATCAATGCACAGGGAGATTCTATTTTTCATACCATCGGTTCCTTCTCTCTGGTAAATCAGGAAGGGGATACCATCACGGATAAAGATCTTCAGGACAAAATTTTTGTGGCAAATTTTTTCTTCGCGACATGCAAGACTGTTTGTCCAAAAATGAACGAGCAGTTTAGAAGGGTGCAGGAAAAATTCAAAGATGTCCCGCAACTCAAGATGCTCTCTTTTACCGTTGATCCCGATCACGATTCTGTTGCAGTACTATCTGAATATGCTCACAAGATGGGCGCTGATTCATCCATGTGGTGGTTTCTTACCGGCAATAAAGATGCAATTTATACTCTTGCACGGGAAGGATTCCTGGTGCCGGCTGCTGAAGGGAAAACAGCGGATGACTTTTTTCATTCGCAGGATCTTATTCTTGTTGATCAGAATAAACACATTCGTGGAATTTATGATGGTACTGAAATCAATGAAGTGGATACGCTCATTGATGAAATCAAATTACTACTCTACGATACCAAGTTTGAAGAAAAATAAAACAAGGGTGCAAACACAACCCGACTTGTCAGCTTAGTTTTCTTTGCTGATGCACACCATCAAACTATCAAAAATCAATCTTGCCTTATGATTCCTGCGAATGAAAAATTGTATTTGAGGCTGATCTATATAGTTTCTATTGTAGTTTTTCTTGCTGTAGTTGTTCTTGGCAGGATGCCAAAAGCAGAGTTCATTCCTGAATGGGCGAAAGTGTTGCCTGCATTGAATGCAACATTGAATGCAATCACGACTATACTCTTACTCATCTCATTTTATTTTATCCGAAAGAAAAAAGTAGAAATACACAAACGCTTGAACCTTGTCGCTTGTGCTCTTTCAACCGTATTTCTGCTGTCCTATGTGACATTTCATGCATTTGGCGTTGAAACCACTTTCCCAAAAGACAATCCCGTCCGTCCTTTTTACCTGATTTTGCTTTCTACACATATCTTATTGGCAGCAATTGTTTTACCATTGGTTTTAATATCTTTGTATCGCGGTTTAACAAATCAGGTTAGTTTGCACCGGAAAATAGTACGTTGGTCTTTTCCAATCTGGTTATATGTTACCACCACCGGTGTTATTGTTTACCTGATGATTTCACCTTATTACAAATTCTGAAAATGAAAAAGCTCCTTTTCCTTTCATTATTGCTCACGATGCTTTTCGTAAGCTCTGGTGCCTCTGCCCAGTGTTCAATGTGCCGCCGTGTCACCGAAACCAATGTACACAGCGGAGGAAATAAAGTTGGTAAAAAGCTAAATTCAGGAATTTTGTATTTATTGGCAGTTCCCTACCTTATTGGTGCAGTTGGTGCTTTTTCATGGTATAGAAACCGAAATAAATCCTGAGCCCTTCTGGCTCACCCCAAAATCGGTTTTATTAACAATTCAAAGATTTCCTCATCTTGTCATAAGATATTGATAAATAATATTTTATAATCAATTTTTGTGATCAGCCTGCATTTTCTATCTTTGATGCTAAATGGTATTGCATAATAAATACGACAAAGAAACCCTCACCAAAAAGCTGATGGCTGAGGATTTTAAGAGGAAAACGGTTTCCTTCTACCGATACGTGCTGATTGACGATGTGAATCAGTTTCGTGACAATCTATACCTCAGGTTCCAGGAATTGGACATCCTTGGTCGCGTGTACGTTGCCCACGAAGGGATCAATGCGCAAATCTCCGTTCCTGAATTTAACTGGGAAAAATTCCTCGCCCTGCTGGATTCCAGCCCTGAGTTGAAGAATGTCGATCTGAAAATCGCTATCGAAGATGATGGAAAATCTTTCATCAAACTTATTGTCAGAATTCGGACAAAGATAGTCGCCGATGGATTGAATGACGGTGCCTTTGACGTTACCAATGTTGGTCGTCATTTAAGTGCCAAAGAGTTCAACGAAGCCATGCAACAACCCGGAACCGTAGTTGTTGATTTACGAAATCATTACGAAAGCGAAGTAGGTCATTTCAAAGGTGCTATTTTACCACAGGCGGATACTTTCCGTCAGGAACTTCCAATGGTGTTGGATATGTTGCAGGACAAGAAGGATAATAAAATACTTCTTTATTGCACGGGTGGTGTACGTTGCGAAAAAGCCAGCGCGTTTTTTAAACATCACGGTTTTAATGATGTCAACCAGCTGAATGGTGGAATCATTCACTATGCACGACAGGTAAAAGCTGAAGGTTTACAAACGGAATTTATCGGAAAGAATTTTGTTTTTGATCAACGCCTGGGCGAACGCATTACCAACGATATTATCAGTAATTGTCATCAATGCGGGTCGCCAAGTGACCGTCATGTAAATTGCAAGAATGAAGAATGTCATCTCCTGTTCATCCAGTGCGAAGCTTGCGCTGAAAAGATGAATGGATGCTGTACTCCTGAATGTATGGAGATCGCTGCTATGCCAATTGAAGCAAGACGCATTCATCGCAAAGGAAAAGGGAAAGAGATTCACCGCAATGTTTACAAAAGCAGATTGCGTCCTAATCTTCGTGAAATCCTTGATCGACCTCTAACTCATCATCAATAATAAACTCACCTCAAATCAATCAATCATGAACAAAACTTTACGTATTCTACTTACCGGAGTACTTCTGGTTCTGGGAACTCTAGGTTCTAAAGCTCAGGTACTCTTCTCCGAACCGTTTACTTCCGGAACTATTCCTGCAGGTTGGACAAATGACTCGCTCGGTTCAGCGCCGCAAAATGTATGGTTGTTCATCAATCAATACAATCGTGCTATTTCAGGTGCAGGCTTTGATACTCACTTCGCAATATTTGACAGTGATGAAGGCAGTGTAAATGACGGCGTTCCTGAATTGGCTAGTCTCACAACTCCTTCCATCGACATTTCCGGGGCTACCAGTGGATCTTTGTATCTTGAAATGGATGAGCAATACAAAGCACTTAGCGGCCCATTGTCTGACGGATCTTCCCGTAACATCGAATACTCAACGGATGGTGGCAGCAGCTGGACTGTTCTTGTGTTTGATACAGTAGATTACGGTTTCCCGAATCCTGCTGTTCATTCACAGTATGATTTATCAGGATTAATTGGTGTTGCTTCAAATCTGATGGTGCGTTTTACCTGGACCGGTACCTGGGACTGGTGGTGGGCAATTGATAACGTTCAGATTATTAATTATCTTCCTTGTAATGCTCCACCAAATGCTGGTACAACTGTAGCGGATTTAACTTCTGTTTGTTCAACGGATTCTATCCATCTGAGTTTATCAGGAGCTGATGTAGCTTCAGGGTTATCTTATCAGTGGCAAAATTCTTCTGATGGTCTGAGCTGGTCGGATATTCTGGGAGGAACCGGTGCGACTTTTACCGTTGCTCAATCTGCTGCGACTTATTATCAATGTGTTCTCACCTGTAGCGGTCAACCCGCATCCTCAGTTCCTCTTCAGGTTGTCATGAACGCTCCAACTTCATGTTATTGTACTCCTGCCTTCAGTACCGGCTGTGATGCAATTGCCAAAGTTGCAATCCATACTTTGTATAACGAAAGTGGCGGTTGCAATGGTAACCCGAACAATTACATCAATTATCCGGACACTGGAACAGCAACTACATCTCTGGAGCAAGGCCTGTCATATACACTCACTTTTGCATCCGGTCCTGGTTCAGGTTTACACGGTGCAGGTGTTTGGTTTGATTTCGATCATAACGGTGACTTCCAGGGTTCAGGTGAATACTTCCATTTGGGCGATTCAATTATTGAATCATCTCCTGATACAACCATTTCTATTCAGATTCCGATAGGTGCCACCCTCGGATCAACTCGTATGCGTGTACATTACATCTTCAATACTGCAGTGACTGTAACATCCGATTGTGAAGATGCAGGATATGGAGAAACTGAAGATTATACAGTGCACATCATTCTTCCTGTGGGAATCAATGAAGCGATTCTGAATACTGTTAGCGTTTATCCTTCTCCTGCAACAGATCAAATTCGTGTGAACCTTGGACAACTAAAAGGTTCATCCGTTATTTCAGTGGTGGATCTGATGGGTAAGACAGTGTTCCAAAATACAGTTGAGAACCAGACAATCTCCCGTTTTGATTGCTCTTCTCTTACTAATGGAATTTATTTTGTTCGGGTTGAAAATGGACTGGGTTCAATCACTCGTAAAATTCTCGTAAGCAAATAATCAGTGTTTCATTTTAAATAACGAAAAGCCTCCGGAAACGGAGGCTTTTTCGTTTTTAACTCCATTTTGAAGAAAACAGGAATCTTTGTATATTTGCAGCTGTTCTTTTACAAATGTCCGTTAATAGCGGACCTGCTTATCCAGAAAGGTGGAGGGAATGCGCCCTGTGAAGCCTTGGCAACCCTTAAATAGAGTTCATAGTTTAAGGTTCCTTGTTCAATGTTGATTTATTCGACATGTGACTTGAAACTCTAACTGAACAGAAGAAGGTGCCAACTCGCTCTTCCGGAAACGGAGGAAAAGATAAGTCAGAGTGATCTTCGATATTTATACATACCGTATAATGAAATCTCTCCTGACTTGATCAAGGGAGATTTTTTTTTTTCTTTCGGATTGGTGAAGAACACAAAAAATAATTCAGTATTCAACCATGCCCAACAACAACCTTTCAGGTTTAAATTCTGCTTCTGCATCAGAAGCCGCGCTGCGTGCCGCTTTGCAACAATGTATTCTTGTTATCGACGGTGCAATGGGTACCATGATTCAGCGATATCGTCTTGAAGAAAAGGATTATCGGGGACAGCGTTTCAGTGATTTCAAAAAATTACTGAAAGGGAATAACGATCTCCTGTCTATCACACAGCCACACATCATTGAAGAAATTCACCTGCAGTATCTCGATGCGGGCGCTGATATCATTGAAACAAATACATTCAACGCGCAACGAATTTCGCTAGCCGATTATGGAATGGAAGAACTCAGCTATGAGCTGAATTTCGAATCTGCCCGCATTGCGAAAAACGCCT
>CAYMMN010000067.1:0-12129 GCA_964391495.1 uncultured Flavobacteriales bacterium
TTTTAGTGGATCAGGTGATACTGCATACGTCGGGGCAAGAATCTACAATCCATCAAACGGTATGCTGCTTGCTGCTAATATGGTGAGTGTTTACAATATTGTAAATGGAGCGGTATCGGTGCCGATTTCGTATACTTTGGTTTCCGGAATGTCTTATCGTATATCTTTTTTTTGCGGAGGCCCTAATCCGCCTACACATAACTCGGCAGCGGAATTCCAGCCCTCGTCGCTTCCTTACAATGAAGGCTCTAATCTATTAGAGATTACACACGCATATGCGTACCCTGCTGACACTTTTCCGGTGACTACGAATATTTTCGTTCCAATTATTACTTTAAATCTGGAAACATCTGGAATTAACGGATTGAATTTTAATGAACAGGCGAAAATATTTCCCAATCCATCTACACAAAATTTCACAATTGAACTTGGTGCAGTCAACTCTCAGAAAGCGGATTTCCGCCTCATGGATGTGAATGGGAAAATAGTCCCCGTGAAATTTAATTTGGAAAAAAATACAATTCTTGTTTGCACAGAAGGATTGCCTAAAGGAATGTATTTTTACCAAATTTTTTCAGATCAGAAAAACGTGAATTCCGGGAAATTGGTTCTTGAATAACTGTATTCACCTGATCAGTTTTAATTAATTATAAGGACAAGTGATTGTAGTCCTCAATACCGATTATATTCATCAAAAAATTCCGATTCAACTTTATCTCCTCATATCAGGTGTTGATTTGATATGGTCAATATCTTAGAAGTACACGTGTATGAAATTTAAGGAATTGTGTACCTTCGCCGCACAATATTTTATAAATGAATTCGAATTCCATTTTTGAGCTCCTGCAGCATGTTGAGATTTTTAATGGCATTCCTGCGGATCTTTTAAAAAATCTTGCCGGGAAACTGGAGCAAATCAACATTGACTCGGGAGCATTGATCATCCGTAAAGGAGAAGAAGGAAACGCGATGTTTGTTTTGATGAATGGCAAAGTCAAAATTCACGACGGAGAACATGTCATCGCTTTTATGGAACAGGGAAATTATTTTGGCGAATTTTCCTTGCTCGACGAAGCACCCCGGTCAATGTCAGTTAGCGCGGTCGAGGAGGTTCAACTTGTAAAAATCAGTCGCGAACTTTTCTTTGCCCTATTCCAGAGTCAGCCTGAAGTCGGAAAGAAAATTATAAGTGCGCTTACAAGAAGATTAAGAAGTCAGAATGAATCCATTGTTCGACAGTTACGCAATCGTGAAGCGGAACTCACCCAACTAGTGGATGAACGGACAAGGGAACTTCAATTGCGAAATGAAGAAATCTCGCAGAAGAATCGTGAGATTACGGACAATGTAAATTACGCGAAACGTATCCAAACCGCTATTCTTCCTGCTGAGCAAACGATATATGCTACATTGAGTAACTCTTTTATTCTTTACCAGCCTAAAGACATTGTAAGTGGTGATTTTTACGCTTACTTCCCGCAACCCGGAGGCGCAATGATCATCGCAGCGGATTGTACGGGTCATGGTGTAACAGGCGCTTTTCTGAGTGTAGTAGGAAGCTCTTTGTTGAATCAAATGATCAATGAAAAGAAAATTACGGACCCGGGAAAAATTCTTGACGCACTGCATGATGCGATGATTGAAACATTGAATCAAAGAAGCGGTGAATCAACCGATGGTATGGACATCGCGATATGCTCAGTCGATTTATTCAACAGCAAATTATCTTACGCCGGCGCGAATCGCCCTTTGTGGATGATTCGGGAAAATGAACTGATTGTTGTGCAACCGAATAAATTTCCCGTTGGAGGATTACAAATCGTTCATGAAGAAAATTTCCAAAGTCATCATTTCGATTTGGAGAAAAATGATACCCTCTATATTTTCAGCGATGGTTACGCGGATCAGTTTGGTGGAGAGTTTGGAAAAAAGTTCATGACAAAAAAATTAAAGGATACATTCCTGAATATTCAACAGCTCAGCATGCAGGAACAAAAAGATTATCTTTTGAAATGTTTTGAAGATTGGAAGGGGAATCATGAGCAGGTTGATGATGTCCTTGTAATCGGCGTAAGGATTTGACCTGTTTAATTATTATATTTCTATTTAAGTTTTTTCTTTTAGCACATTGTCTTTTTTAAATATGTGGTCTTCAATTGGCACTTTTAACAGCTTTTAACAGTCAATCTTAAGTTTCCTTAATCCTGTAGATTTAATAGAATTGAGGTGGAACATTTTAGCTTCGCCTATTTTAATTTCAATGCATTGAGATTCTGATCCTCATCGACAAAACTATTTATCCGGATGTTTTGGAAAGGAATATCCGTATTTAGTTCTCAAATGCTATTGAAAATTAAAAAAAATGATACATCTTTATTCCATCAAAATTTATTCAGATGAAAAAAATAGTGCTGATTACATTATGCGCAGGTTTGCTATTTGCAACTGTAACGAGTGCTCAAAAAAAGTCAGATACTCCTGCTGCAAAAAATGATCCCTGGAAATCGGAGACATTTAATGGATTGAAATTTCGCAGCATTGGTCCGGCTGTAACATCCGGACGAGTGGTAGACTTCGCCATTGATCGGGTGAATCCAAAAACATATTATGTTGCTGCAGCCTGTGGTGGTGTCTGGAAAACTGAAAATGCAGGAAATACTTATGAGCCTATATTTGATGGAGAGGGATCCTACTCCATCGGATGTGTAGAAATTGATCCCGAGAATTCTAACGTAATTTGGGTGGGGAGTGGAGAGAACAATAATCAGCGAAGTGTTGCATACGGAGATGGGGTTTACAAATCTGAGGATGGAGGAAAATCCTGGAAGAATGTCGGACTGAAAAGCTCGGAACATATTGGTATGATTGCAATTGATCCGGCCAATTCTAATATCGTCTACGTAGCTGCATATGGTCCGTTATGGAGTGCAGGTGGGGAACGCGGTATTTACAAAACGACTGATGGCGGTAAGACCTGGAAACAAATTTTGTTTGTAAGTGAAAATACGGGCTTCAACGAAATTCATATTGATCCCCGAAATTCAAATGTATTATACGCAACGTCTCATCAACGCCGTCGCCAGGTGTTTACTTATATCAACGGTGGACCGGAGTCCAATATTTACAAAAGTACAGATGGAGGAGCGACATGGGATATTTTAAAGAACGGACTTCCTGCAGATGTAGATCGCGGAAGAATCGGTTTGTCAATCTCGCCTGCGAATCCGGATGTGATCTATGCTATTATCGAAGCAGGGGAGAAGAAAGGTGGCGTTTATCGTTCCACTGATCGTGGAGCAAGTTGGGAAAAGCGTTGTGATAATACTACTTCCGGTAATTATTACCAGGAAATATTTTGCGATCCGAAAGATGTAGAAAAAGTATACTATGTTGATTTTTGGGTGATGGTTTCGACGAACGGTGGTAAATCCTTCGAGAAGATTGGAGAAAAATACAAACATGTCGACAATCACGCCTTGTGGATCAATCCTGCGGATACAAAACATTTGCTCGTCGGTTGCGATGGTGGAATTTATCAAACCTATGATGGCGGTGCCAACTGGGAATTTAAATCCAACCTGCCTGTAACGCAGTTTTATAAAGTGGCGACAGATAATGCATTGCCTTTTTACAATGTATATGGTGGAACACAGGATAACAATTCTCTTGGCGGACCATCCCGTACTACCAGTGCGAATGGAATAACAAATGCCGATTGGTTTATTACCCTGGAAGGTGATGGTTTCGAAACACAGATAGATCCGGAAAATCCAAACATCGTTTACCCGCAATACCAGTACGGCGGACTAGCTCGGTACGATAAAAAAAGTGGTGAGATTGTAGATATTCGTCCCGTTGAAGCAGCCGGTGAACCTGGTTTGCGTTGGAACTGGGATTCACCTTTACTCATTTCACATCACAAACATACACGTCTCTATTTTGGTGCGAATAAACTTTTTAAAAGTGATGATATGGGCAATTCCTGGCAGGCAATCAGCGGAGACCTCACGCGTCAGATTGACCGCAACAAACTTCCTGTAATGGGGAAAGTATGGAGCATGGATGCGTTGTCAAAAAATGGTTCCACAGATATTTATGGAAATCTTGTAAGCATTGCTGAAAGTAACTTTGATGAAAATCATTTGCTCGTCGGAACAGATGATGGTTTAATCCAGGTGACACGTGATGGAGGGAAAAACTGGACGAAAGTTGACAACATCCCTGGAGCTCCGGAGCGGACCTATGTCAACCAGATTATCGCATCACAACACGATAAAAATGTTTTTTACGCGACCTTCAATCATCATCGTTATGGTGATTTCAAGCCTTATGTTTTCAAAAGTATTGATGGCGGGAATACATGGAATTCTATCATTGGTAATCTGCCAGCAAGAGGTAGTGTTTATTCCGTCGCGGAAGATCATGTAAATCGTGATTTGCTTTTTGCAGGAACCGAGTTCGGAATATTTTTCACCATTGATGGTGGTAAAGAATGGACTCAGTTAAAAAGCGGTCTCCCGACTATAGCAATACGTGATATCGAAATTCAGAAAAGGGAAAGTGATTTGGTTCTGGCTTCATTCGGTAGAGGTTTTTATATTCTTGATGATTATTCACCACTACGCAATCTGAAAAAAGAGGATCTGAAAAAAGAAGCCTGGATTTCTACCATTAAAGATTCATGGTTGTATAATGAAACCCGAAACTGGGGAGCACCTCTCAAGGGTTTTCAGGGAGAAGGGTTTTTCTCCACGCCAAATCCAAAAGTCGGTGCTGTGTTTACATATTATCTCAAAGATGATCTGAAAACGATCAGGGAGAAACGTAAAGAAGTTGAAAAGCAAAAGATAAAAGCCGGAGAACCTGTTTCATATCCTTCAGCAGATTCTATTCGATTAGAAGATAATTATCCGGATCCTTATTTATTATTTGTCATAAAAGATGAAGCCGGTAATGTAATCAGGAATTTGAAGGCTCCTGCAAAAAAAGGGATGAACAGAATGGTATGGGATTTTCGTTATGGCTCTCCCGGACCGGTTTCTTTCAATACTCCTGATCCTACAAATCCATACGATGTGCCTGAACTGGGTTATCCTGCAATGCCGGGGAAATACACAGTTTCAATGAGCAAATTTGAGGATGGAAAAATCACGGAGCTCGTTGCACCACAATCCTTTACCGTTAACTCTCTGAATGCAGCATCACTGGCAGCAACGGATAAAAAAGCACTTGATGCTTTTTGTAAAAAAGTAAGTGAGCTTCGCCGGGCTACTGCGTCAGCGGATGCTTACAGAGGAGAGTTGTCGAGTAAACTGAAATTCATCAAGCAGGCAATTCTGGATGCACCTGCTGCATTACCGGATGCTTTATCACAGGTAACCAATTTTGAAAAGCGAATGGTCGCGGTGAATACAAGTCTTAACGGTGATGCAAGTATGGCAAGAAGAGAATTTGAAACACCTACATCCATAAATTCCAGAATTTCGTCAATTGAAAGTTCTCTGTGGTCAGCAAGTGCGGCTCCGACACAAACTGCAGTTCAATCCTTACAAACCGCAGGAGTTCAATTTGAACCTGTGCTGCAGGAGTTGAAAAAACTGGATCAGGAGATTCGTAAACTTGAAGACCTGATTGAAGCGAACAAGGCTCCATATACACCTGGACGGATGCCGGAGTGGAAGAATAAATAAAATTCAAATTTAATTTTAATGCCTGTAATACGGAAGCGATTCTGTTTTACAGGCATTAAAAATTTATAGTGAAGAAATTAAATATATTGTCGAATGAAATAAATTTTCGTTTAATTGTTTTTCAACCATCAACCTGATCAATATTGTATTGATCAGGTTGTTTGAATTTAGTTAATAATCACAGGCTTATATTAGTATTGTTTATCGAGATATGTTTTGATGCGTAATGAAATATTCTGCCTGATACTCATATAAAATAAATTATAATCACACACGTGATAATTTTTTCCAATTCGAAAATATCCGCGTTTATGTGGTTTGTGAATCCAGACAAGTCCGCCTTGAATTTTGGCATCACATATTTCAGGATCAATTCTGTCATATCTTCTGGGCAAGCCACCCGGATTTAATTTTACACCCGCATATGCCGTGTCTCTTTTCCAGGTAAGCGGATTTGTGCAATAACTATTTGACCCAAGGGATTCATTTGTACTCACCGCGCCCCATTTATATGTATTCCAGGAAAGAATGCATCCGGTTTGATTTGCGGAATCACATGCCGGAATTGTTTTATAGAAGGTGTCGGTTCGGAACCCAATTATATATGCTGCGACCAATTGTTTTTTCAAAGAGTCATTATTCTCAAAAAAATCTGATAGCAAACGGTATGCATGCCTGCTACCCTGACTGTGAGAGGCAATTATAATTGGACGACCTTTGTTCAGATTCTTCATATAATACTGAAACGCTGCGGTCACATCTTCATAGGCAAGATCGAGAGCTTTTTGTCCATTTTCTCCGGCGCGCTTTGTAAATGCATACAGTGTAGCTTGTCTGTATCGAGGCGCATATACTTTGCAAGAGCCATTGAAAGCGCTTGCCTGGAAACGTAATGGAAATTTGTCGACAGTTTTGTTTAGTTTTTTATTGTGAATGTCACCATTCCAGCCTCTTCCGCTAAAATCCAGAGTTGGGTGGATATAAAAAACATCAACAGGGGCATTTGCTTGTCTATCTGAAAGACCTGCACCAGGTGGCAATGCATCTGCACTGTCTTTTTTATCCGGTAATGCTGCCCAGTTGGATTTGTTGGAATAGTCGGGAGAAGGAGGGACCCTGTAATGCGAAAATGGATGAATGGGTTGAAGACATGAAGCAAAACTCAGAAAACATATAAAACTCAGAAACAGTTGTTTTACTTGGCGGAACATTCAAATGATAATTTTAATAGTATCAAGCCTTGAAGATAGGCATTTTTACCTTCGTACTTCTTCCACAGAGGTTCTGTACATATCATCATTGAGCACAAAATTAGGACATGAAAAATTTATATAGTCTTAAATCAACAGTCTGACTTGACCTTTGTCATGTTGTATTATTAAAATAATCTCCTAAATTTATCTTTTCAAAACCGGGTATTCCGCCCGGATCAGTATATGTTTCCGTTTCCCCCGACGGTTTTCAGTTTAATGAAAAATCTTCTATGGGATACTTTCGAAGTGGATACATCTACCTGCTCCTGATCTTATCAGGATTTAGCTTTCAAAAAACATATGCATACCTCCCGACACCGGATCACATTGTGATTGTGATGATGGAGAATCATGCTTACCAGGAAATCGTTGGTTCTTCTGCGGCTCCATACATTAATAGTTTGTTCGCGGATCAACAGTGCGCTTTGTTCACCCAGTCATTTGGACTTTCTCATCCAAGCCAACCCAATTATTTGCAATTATTTTCCGGATCAAATCAGGGTGTGGTCGATAACAATGTTCCGGATATCCTTCCATTCACGACACGAAATCTGGGAGCTTCTTTGATTGCTGCCGGAAGAACTTTCATTGGTTATTCCGAAGACTTACCAAGTGTTGGAGCTAATGATTCTGTTTCCGGTTTGTACGCCCGCAAGCATAATCCCTGGGTGAACTGGCAGGGGGGATCTACAAATGGAATTCCTTCTACAAGTAACCAGCCATACACTGCCTTTCCTTCGAATTTCAGTTTACTTCCGACTGTTGCTTTTGTTGTACCCAATTTAGTGCACGGAATGCATGATGGAACAGATCCTTCCCGTATTGCCGCTGGGGATAGTTGGAGTCAAAGCCAACTGGATGCATACATTCAATGGGCAAAAACACACAATAGTTTATTGGTTTTTACTTTTGATGAAGATGATGACTTGTCAGGACAACATATCCTGACATTTATAATCGGTCAGCATGTTAAACCAGGTTCATATTCAAATACAATCAATCATTACAATGTGCTGAGAATGGTAGAAGATATGTACAGTCTGCCTCATGCTGGTGCCGCAGCTTCAGCTACCACAATAGATTATTGCTGGAATCCTTGTGCAAAAGACCCAGTGATTAGCGGGCCTTCAATCTTTTGTCAGGGTAGCTTTGCAACATTAACAGCACCTGTCAGTTCCTCTTATCTTTGGTCCAATGGAGCAACCACCGGATCCATAAATGTGAGTACTGCCGGATCTTATTCCGTGACGATCACAGATGCAAATGGATGTACTTCTACTTCGCCATCCTGGGCTGTTGCAATGCAACCTTTTTCCGCGACGGCAACAGTTTTTGGCGAAACGATGGGGACAGTAGGCGGCACAACCACAATTGCTGCACACGAATCAGCAAATGGATTTGACAATGATTCATATACGATGACCGGGTCTTCGGATTTAAGAACAACCACAGCTTCTTCAGGATATCCGTCAGCTTCCGGTGGAGCAAATGTTTTTATCACCTCTACGGTTGGAAGAAATTTTATCATTTCAGGAATCAATACTGTTGGACTGACAGGACTGCAGTTGTCATTTGGACTTTTTAAAAGTACAACCTCCTCGAATGGATCCGATTTTCAGGTTTCTTACAGTACGGATGGGACGAATTATACTCCACTTTCTTTTCCGGCACTTCCAACGGGAGCAGGAACTGCAACCTGGCAGTATTGCACTGCAACCGGAACTATACCTTCTTCAGCAAGTCTGAGTATTCAGTTCAAACAATTGGGAACAACAACACAATTCAGGTTGGATGATGTTTTGCTTACATATGCAGTTGTTCCGCCTACAATTTCCGCTTCCGGCCCGACAACTTTTTGTCAGGGAAATTCTGTTGTACTTACTTCTACATTGGCTCCCGCATACTTATGGTCGAATGGAGCGACCACCGCATCCATCAGTGCATCTGTTTCAGGAGCCTATACAGTTTCTATTTCAGGAAACAATGGTTGTTCCGCGACAAGCAACGTGATCAATGTGGTAGCAACACCTCCGCCGGGGATTTCAGGATTTAATCCTTCTACTGCAGCACCCGGAACACTGGTGACAATCAACGGCTCTAATTTTACAGGTGCCACTACAGTTAAGTTGAATGGTTCGGTTGTCGCATATTCAGTATTGAATAGTTCTCAAATCTCATTTACAGTTCCTCCCGGAGCAGTAAGCGGAAACGTTACTGTCATTACTCCCTGCGGTACGGTGAATAGCGGAACAATACTTACCATTGTCCAGACGAGTTCACTTCAGGTGAAATTGTTTATACAAGGATTTTATATATCAGCTGGACTGATGCGTGAAGTATCCGGAGTTGGAAATTGTGATACTTTAACCATCAGACTAAGAAATTCCACCTCTCCTTTTAATGTTGTTGCAACCAAGAGTGGACCAGTTAGTACAAGTGGAGACTGTACGGTATTATTTCCATCTTCATTGTCAGGGTCAAATTATTATCTTGATATCATACACCGTAATTGTCTTGAAGTATGGAGTGCTGTTCCGCTTTTTCTGAATATTGTATCCTCCACTTATGATTTTACATCTTCAGTATCTCAAGCCTATGCCGGCAATCAGGTTTTTTTACCGGATGGTAACGCAGCTTTTTATAGTGGTGATGTAAATCAGGATGGATTTGTGGACAATACAGATTTTATCAGCGTCGAAAATTCTTCACAGTTATTTCAATCCGGATATGTCACAAATGATTTAACAGGAGATTTACAAGTCGAATCGGCCGACTACAGCCTTATTGAAAATAATACTTTATTCTTTTTGATGCTTGTACATCCGTAGCAGAAATCATCAAAAAGGAATTCCAGATGTATTCATAGATTGGAGTTTTATCATCCGGATTATTTTTCAGGTAATTTATAGTCAATACCAAAATACCCTGCATATTCTTCCATTGTAGACATGCCGATTTTTTTTCGACGGATATTTACATTTTTCTCCTCCTCAATCGGCCAGAATTCCTGAAGACCTGTTTTCGGATTCATCCATACCTGTGTTCCGTAAACCTGCTTTTTATCCTGTCGCATAAGGATCCGATCCTGAAGATAAGCCAGATCAACAGGTCGGGATTCACTATCTGCAACTGATTGAATCAACAAAGGCAAATATTTTTCCTGTGTTGCAAGGTCAGCATGCTGGATCACAAGCCAGATTGTGTAATTACCTCTTGCTCCGACAAAACTCTTCCCGGGCCAGCCATGGTTTCGGATAAGCTCTTCTACATAAGATAGATTTGAGCTGTCGATCATTGATCTGAAAGCAATCGAGTCATCAGACTTTCGCACAGCCTGATCTCTTTCAAATACAAAATTCAGTTGTTTAATAATAGCAGCAGTATCACACTTTGGTTGAGAGAACAACCTGGGAACAATAGCAAGAAGAAGAAGAATGAAAAATATATGCTGTTTCAAAATGTGTACTTAAATTTCCCGGCATCCTTTTTAAAAATAGGATGCCGGGATTTGAGAATTAGTGGTTTACGCATAATCTGACAATCGACTGCTGATGATCAGATCGTAACGTGATGTAGTAAACACCATTTGCTAATTCTGCAGTTGAAAGATTATAGTGGTGATTTCCTGCGGAAGTTGTTTCGTTTGCAACGCTTCTGATCAACCGACCTGAAATATCCAGTAAATTTAATTGAATAGTTTCCCGGGAATTCAAATTCATATCAATTTGCACAATCGCACTTGCGGGATTTGGATAAACAGTAAGTCCGGATGAAGCTTTAGAATTCAATGTGATTCCTGAACATACATCAACAAATATCGACTGATCAACTGACGCTGAACATCCTGTACCCGGATCTGTATAGGAATATGAAAGAATTATGCTTCCTTGCCCCGACAAATCAGTATAAAACACATTATTCACAACTCCCTGTCCAGAAAATGTTCCACCTGATGGATTTGCTGCCAGTACGAGCGTATCATGAATACAGATAGAATCCTGTAAACTGAATGTTGGATTTGGAAGCGGATTCACTGTAAGACTCACAGGAGTTGAATAACCGGTGCATCCATTGTTATCTGTTACACTCACAAAATAATTTGCGCTTTGCCATACATTGATGGTGGGGGTTGTTTCATTTCCCGGTGTCCATAAATACGATAAGCCCTGACTCGCAGATAAGGTAATCGTATCACCCTGGCAAATTGGTGTTGGGTTGGAAGGAGAAATTGAAACAACAGGAAGGGGATGAACGACTACCTGAGTTGCCGGTGATGTAGCCGAACAACCATGATTATCGGTAATGGTGACGGAATATGATCCTGAATTATTTACCTGGATGCTCTGCGTGGAAGCACCGCCTGGAGTCCATACATATGTACTCGCAGTGGAGGCGCTGAGTGTGGTCACGTCACCATCACAAATATCAACTGTACCCGAAGGATTAATTGTTGCGGTTGGTGGTGTATAGATGGTGATTGTGGTTGGTAAGGATGTCGCGCAACCATTGCTTGTGACTGTGTACGTTCCCGCACTGTTTACGGTGATGGATTGTGTGGTTTCTCCGGTACTCCAGTCGTATGAATAAGCCTGTGGTACACTGAGAACGACAGACCCTCCGGGGCAGAATGAAGTACTTCCGTTCGCACTGATAACCGGTGTTTCGCAATATTTTAATGTGATGTAATCCGAAGATGTGGAATCATCCCATAATCCGTGGCCAGCTACATACACTTCACCAAGTCCTGTAGAAAAAATTCCTGCATCAGGAGTGTGGAAGCCATCTGCAGGAGCATTGTAAGTGGTTCTCCACAATTCAGTACCGCTTCCATTGTATTTGAAAATAATAAAGTCGGCATCCTGATTGGGTGGCTCTGCTAATCCGCTTGCGTAAACATTTCCAAATGGATCAGTGGTGATCTTATTTCCGTGATCATACCCGCCGGTCGGACTGTCATAAACCGTTGACCAGTCAATTGAACCAACAGTTCCATTCAAATCAAGTTTCGCGACAACCATGTCCAAATCGGTGGTGGGAGAAGAAGTGCTTCCAGTGATATAAGCGAATCCATGATTATCAATGTCCATATCGTAACAGAAATCTGCCAGGTTAGAAGCTCCGTCATCACGGACTTCCATTCTGAAAGAACCGTTGGCACCGAATTCTTCGACACTCATATCCCTGTC
>CAYMMN010000068.1:0-12103 GCA_964391495.1 uncultured Flavobacteriales bacterium
AGGTACTAATCTTTGGCACAAACTTACAGATTTTATTGTAGCTTTGACGATGATTTTTATTATAACCTCTTCAAATTTTGGTCTTTATGATTTATCCAACAAAATAAAAAACTGGATTTCCAAAAATGTAATCATTCCGGCTGTTCTCCCTTGCGGAGAATGTGAGCTCTGTAAAAAGGGCAGGAGCAACATTTGCCGAAATCAATTGATGCCGGGTAATGACTTCGATGGCGGTTTTGCTTCACACATCAAAGTTCCTCACAGACACCTCTGTGAAGTTCCTGATGCAGTATTGGAAAAATACTCTCTCCAGCAACTTGCCGTTATCGCCGATGCTGTTTCCACGCCCTATCAGGTAATTAAAAAGTCGGAGATTGAAAAAAATGATTTTGCAATAATAATCGGAGTTGGTGGAGTGGGAATTTATGCGGCACTTCTCGCGAAAATACATGGTGCAAAGGTCCTTGCTCTCGATGTAAGTGATGAAAAACTTTCCATTGCAAATGATAATAGTATTGATGCCATATTGAATATCAAAAATATGGATACAAAGTCTGTCAAAGACCGTGTAAAATCCATAGCAAGAGATCTAAAGGTATCTCCTTATTGTTGGAAAATTTTTGAGATGTCAGGCACAAAAGCAGGTCAGGATCTTGCCTTTAACCTGATTTCATTTGCCTCTACTTTATCGATAGTAGGTTTTACGATGGATAAAGTTGAAGTGAGGCTAAGTAATCTAATGGCTTTTGACGCGAAACTCGTTGGCACCTGGGGTTGCAAACCGGAATTGTATCCTGAAGTACTCCAGCTGGTTGCAAGTGGAAGGTTGAATCTTAAAGAGTTTGTTCAAACATTCCCGATGTCAAGAATTAATGAGGTTTTTAAAAACACACTTGAACACAAATATTCCAAACGATCAGTACTCGTTCCCGATTTCACAAATTAAATATAAAACAATGAAAACACTTCACAGTCACAACCTGGTTCAAACGGAATTCAATGAAATAATTTTTGAAAAGCGCCCTTGTCTGGATAAAAATGGTGTACCAATCAGTGGCCTTTACAATGTCTGGATCTGGCTGAACAATCCAAAGCAATTCAATTCATATACCACTGCGGCTGTGAAAGAAGTGATTCTCGCATTCCGGGAAGCTTCAAACGACCGGAGTGTTGTGGCGGTAGTGTTTACTGCTGTCGGAGATAAAGCGTTCTGTACAGGTGGGAATACCAAAGAATACGCGGAATATTATTCAAGCAACCCTCAGGAATACAGTCAATACATGCGTTTATTCAACGACATGGTAACAGCAATTCTGCTTTGCGAAAAACCCGTTATAAATCGTGTAAATGGAATGAGAATAGCCGGCGGTCAGGAAATAGGTATGGCATGTGATTTCACGATCGCTCAGGACTTCGCTCGTTTTGGTCAGGCAGGTCCGAAACATGGAAGCGCACCGGTAGGAGGCGCAACAGATTTTCTTCATCTCTATGTTGGAGTTGAAAGGGCTATGGGTTCACTCACACTCTGTGAACAATGGACAGCGCATCAGGCTTATCAGTATGGCCTGATCTCGGACCTGGTTCCTGCTTTGAAAATCGATGGAAAATTTGTTGCCAATCCGCTTGTGAATACTGAAAAATGGATGGATGAATTTGGGAAAATAATTTACGGTATTCCGAAACGTGGAGAAGCATTAGCGAAAGGAAAAGAGATTGTTTCCAAAGGAAGCATGGATCTTTCATTGTTGGATGAAAGTGTAAATAAGCTCATCACCAAATTACTCTACACTTTCCCGAATTGTACCATGAAAACAGTGAATGCAGTCCGTCAGAAAAAACTTGAACATTGGGATAAAAACAAAGAAGCTAACAGGGAATGGCTCGCATTGAATATGATGACTGAAGCCAAGGCGGGATTCCGGGCATTCAATGAAGGTCCAAAGGATAATCGGGAAGTTGACTTTGTACTGCTTAGACAGTTTTTATCAGAAGGCCGGGAGTGGAATGAGGATATGATACGGAAGATCTCGCCGCAATTTCAACAGATTCCAGGATGAAGTTTTTGAATCAACCAATAATCAGATACATGTATGAAAAAGATAAATGTTTATTATAAATATGATAATTCTGTTGCTGTAATTGTTCTGGATCATGAAAAAGGAAATGTTCTGGATCATGTAATGATGGAAGAATTACAGGAAACGCTGAGTTCATTTTATTTGAAGGATGAATTGAAGTTTATTCTGTTTGAAGGTGCAGGCAAACATTTTTGTTTCGGTGCAAGTGTGGAAGAGCACAAAAAGGAATTTGCTTCAACTATGTTGCACGCTTTCCATCAATTGTTTTATTCCATACGGGATCTGGCTATCCCTTGTGGCGCTAAAATTTCAGGTCAATGTCTGGGTGGCGGACTCGAGCTGGCGTTGATGTGTAATTTTATTTTTGCTGACAAAACAGCAAAATTAGGTCAACCCGAAATCTCTCTGGGTGTCTTCCCTCCACCGGCTTCAATTCTTTTACCTGAAAAAATCGGATCCGCGCGCGCGGAAGAGTTGTTGATTACAGGAAAGACTATCAACGGTGAGGAAGCACGCCAGATTGGATTGGTAAACGAATTGTTCGAAGATAAATCTGTCATGGATTTGGAAGTGGACAAATGGCTTGAACAACACATTGTTCCCAAAAGTGCTTCTTCCCTGCGTTATGCTGTCCGCGCTGCACGTGTCAAATTAAATCACCTTTTCACAAATTTTCTACCACAACTGGAGCAATTGTATGTGAATCGTCTCATGAAAACTCACGATGCAAATGAAGGCATCAATTCTTTCCTTGAAAAAAGAAAACCGGAATGGCAAAATAATTAACAGAATGGATATGAAAAAAGTGAAAAAAGTCGGAGTAGTTGGCGCCGGAAAGATGGGTGCTGCTCTCGCCCAGAAATTTGCACAGGAAGATTTCAAAGTTATCCTTGCAGATCGTGAAATGAAGTTTGTAGAAAATGGCTTGAAGGGAATTCGCGCGACACTCATGGAAGGAGTGGAAAAGAAAGTATTTACACAGGATCAGATTGAGAAAACACTTTTAAATATTACCGGCTCGGCAGATATGAATGATTTAAAATCCTGCGATCTGGTGCTGGAAGCTATTTTTGAAGAATTTAATGCAAAAGCCGAGCTCTTTATTAAACTGAGTAGAATTCTCGATCAGGATACAATAATTGCAACGAATACATCTTCCTTTTCTGTGGATGAACTCTCGCGTTTTGTGAAATACCCTGAAAGATTCATCGGTTTGCATTATTTCTACCACGCCGCAAAAAACAGACTTGTTGAAATCATCCCTGGAAAATATACTTCTGCATCCACACTGGATGCTGCGAAACTGTTTTCAATTCGCAGCGGGAAAGACCCGATATATTGTGCAGACTCATATGGATTTGTAGTGAACAGGTTTTTTGTGCCCTGGTTGAATGAAGCTGTGAAAATATTTGATGAAGAAGTTGCCAACATTCCTACCATTGATGATGTTTGCCAAAAGGTTTTTGGAATAGGCATGGGACCTTTCGCATTGATGAATGCCACGGGTGTCCTGGTTGCCTGCCATGCAGAGAAAACACTTGAAGTATTTGGCGAACTTTATAAAGTCAGTAAACGTCTCAACACTCAGGCTGATTCAGGAACCAATTGGGATCTCTCCGGTGAAGTTTCTTCAGATATTCAGTTGAGGAACGCGATCGCCAACCGGCTGATGGGTTTGGTGTTTTATGTCAGCGCTCAATTGCAAGACGAAAAAGTATGTTCTGCCGCTGACATTAATCGTGGAGCTCGTATCGGATTGCGCTGGGAAAAAGGCCCGGTTGAGATGATGAAACAGCTTGGAGAGGAAAAAGTGAAGCATCTGGTCTCCGGAATTATCAAGAGATATCACTCTGCTATGCCTCATTCCATAGGAGAAGATTTCTGGAAAATGAATTTTGTGGAGCTTGAAAAAAATGGTAGCGTAGCTGTAATTACCATGAATCGTCCGGAAGACCTCAATGCGCTCAATGAGGATGTGATTCATCAACTGGACGCGAAATTCACTGAAGCAAATCACGACAGAGCTATTCGTACCATTTACATCACCGGTTCGGGAAAAACATTTGTAGCCGGTGCGGATATTAAATTCTTTGTTAATAAAATGAAGGGTGATCGGATTTGCGATATTGAATCATTTACAGGCTATGGTCAGGAAGTTTTTCGTAAAATTGATGAATCACCAAAGAGAATTGTTGCTGTATTAAACGGAATGGCTCTGGGTGGTGGTTTGGAACTCGCACTTTGCGCCGATTTGATATTGTCATTGCCCAAGGTACGTATGGCGTTTCCGGAAACCGGAATCGGAATCTATCCGGGTTTGGGTGGTACATTCAGAAGCACTCGTAAAATCGGAGTCCCACTTAGTAAATACCTGATTCATACCGGTGCTATGATCAGTGCAGCTGATGCTAATGAAATTGGGCTGGTAGATAAGATCATCACCATTGATGAAATGACCGCCTTATTTAATGACCAGATGGACATTCATATACCACCTAAAAATGAATTGAGCGAAAAATGGCTCAACCTTTCTTTCTTCTTTGAGAAATATTCATTGGAAGAAATTCTTGAAAATAAATTTACGGGTAACGGAATCAGAAAAGAGGAAGCGGAAAAAATCTGTAAAACTATTAAGCGCAAAGCCCCCATCGCATTGCGAATAGCAGATCATTTGATAGAAGGAATTATTGAAGATGAAAACGATAATGAACTAGGCCATATACGCGAAGTGTTTTCAACCACTGATGCATTGCTGGGACTCAGTTCCATCGGTAAGCAAATAGAATATACCGGACATTGATGTCAGAATAATTTTTATATTCACCGAATTGGGAATTGGTGAATTTATGAACTACGACATCATTGGTGATATTCATGGTCATACTCATGAACTGGAAGGCCTGCTTTCAAAGTTGGGCTACAAAAAACAAAAAGAAGTTTATTCGCATCCTGAAAACAGACAAATAGTTTTTGTCGGAGATTTTATTGACCGTGGACCAAAAATTCGCGAAGCTCTGCATCTTGTGAAAAATATGTGTGATGCAGGCACTGCTCTTGCAGTAATGGGAAATCATGAATTCAATGCGATCTGTTTTCATACACCGCACATCGAACGGGGTGGTTTTTTCAGGAGTCATGATTTGAAAGAAATCGAACAGCATCTCGAAACACTCCGGCAATTCAAAGGACACGAACAGGAGTGGAAAATGTTTCTGGAATGGTTCAAAGAACTGCCCTTGTTTTTGGAGCTGGATGATTTTCGTGTAGTGCATGCTTGCTGGGACAATCAACACATCGATTGGATTCGTCAGCATTATCACGGAATTACTCCTGAATTTCTTGGCCTGGCTACAAACAAAGAAAATCCAGGCTACGTTTATGAAATCATCGAGAGCACATTGAAAGGAAAAGAAATGATCTTGCCAAATGGTGTAACGGTGATGGATAAAGATGGGGCCATTCGAAATGAATGCAGGATAAAATGGTGGACTAAACATCAGTCCTCCCCAAGATACGGAGATGTTTTATTGAATTGTCCGCCACAACTGGCGGATAAGTGTGCCGGAGAAAATGAAACATTCTATTCTTATACGGATACGAAACCTGTTTTTTTCGGTCACTATTGGCTCAAAGGATTGCCGATCATTGAAAATCCCTCAGCAGTTTGCCTGGATTACAGCGTAGCCAAAGGAGGAATACTTGTCGCGGCAAGAATTGAAAAAGCAGGGGAGAACCTGGATGTACAATTGGTTTATTAATATAATTGTTCTTTTCTCTTCTAATCATTTATTCTGACAGCTTCGCAGCTTTTGTCTGGTAAATAATTTCATTACCACTGTGAGCACTTACAATATAAATTCCGGGAACAAAATTGTTTGTGTTGATAAGTGCTCTTTTAACTCAGACAGTATTCTTTGCGTATTGTTTCCCCTGCAGATATGTCAATTCCAAGAAGAAATAAAGTGAGGCTGGTATATAGTCTGGACAAACTTTTATTTTCAGACATTCAGAAATATCATCAGGAAAATCTGAAATGAAACTTATCATCCGGAAATTTTAACATTTGTTTTCTGAAGACGTGGAAACAGGTTCTTCGAATTCATTGTTTTTATCATTTAGAGTCAATTTTAACTAAAATCTATGATGAAAAGCTTCAAAGAAAATTTTCAACAGTTCATTTAAAACCCTAATTCACTATCTACTATTGCGCCGCGGAAAGGGGAGAGGATCATCACCGGCCGTCAGTAGATTGGAGTTTTTGACTGACAAAAAGCTGATTCCGTTTTAAACCAGAATACTATTCGTGCAAGTTTATTTGGATTGCGTTGCTCTGCACCTCAATCTTTTGATAATTATACCCTCAATCTTACAATATACAAATGGTTAAAAGGAAATACTCCCGTGGTTTGAATTTCATTCCGGCATTGGCACTGATTTGCTTTTCACTTTATTTCACTTCCTGTACAAAGGAAGAAATCCAACCCGAACCATCAGTAACATCTGATATCCCTGAATCACCTATTCGATTTAATAATCAGTTTCTACCTGAACTTTTCGGATTTATCACCCACCCCTCATATTTGACAATTGGTAATACCACCAGCGAAAATAATCTTCTTGACTATTTAAGAAATAAGGGTGGCAACATGGTGAATTGCTATGCTCGCAACTCCATGACAACAACTGCCGGAAGAAGTCAGTTCGCTGCTTTTTGCCGGAAAGCAATCAGTACTTACGGAGTAAAATTGATTACTTGTGATATCAGGGAAACAACTGAAATTGCAAACTGGGATGCTTTGTATACTGCTTATCCGGATTTACGCGCAGTCGTTGCTCCTTTGACCGAAAAAGAACCCTGGGTTACTAATGATTATGCCGGATGTTTCGCATTACTACGATTGACGAAAGCGATGTGTAATCGTTATGGAGCTAAATTTTACTTCTATGAAGGATGGATGGGGAAGAATTATTCAAACCCTCAACGTGCTGTTGATTCAATGGTCTACTATTGTGACGGTATATTTTTGTCAAATTATGTTAGTCAGACAGATTACTTGTCTACCGCAAGCGGTTATGGTAAATGGGATAACAGGATAAAATTCAGAATTGATCAGGGTACATCTACTTATGGTGGAATTACAGTTGCGGCGAAAAAATTTAATAAACTCGATTATCCCCTGATTGAACTGCAATCTCTGGAGCCTTCTTTCTTATTCAATATCTATTCAACAACGGGTTCGTACCGTTCATTTTATGGCACTTTGTATAACGATGCCAAAGCTCTGTATAATTTGTCTTCTTCAGATGTTTTAAAATACACAGAGCTCAGAGGGAAAAGTTTGTTTTACCAGAAATATGTTTTGCTGGCGCAGCCAAATTGATTTGCCTGTCTTTTAAGTATTATAAAAAATAAATAAAAGCTCTCGAAAGGGAGCTTTTTTATTTGGCGATCTGCTATGAAGTCTGATTTCCGAATATTCACATTGGGAAACTCTCATGAACCTGATATAATCATGAGCAATTAGCTTCGATGTTGAAACATCACGCCCACCAATAAGGTGTCTTGCATGAGTATTCTTGTTTTTTGCTCCGAAAAAAAAATATTCCAGAATATAAGAGTATCATCCTCGTTAACTATTTACCGGGATCTTCTGCAATTCGTGTAGAACCCGCTTATAAAAGTGTTTTTGTGCACGTGGAAACGTACAGAAATACAACAAGAGGTCAGCATCATAAATTAGATTTTTTCGACTGATATTGAGGAAATAGCCTCGGTTTAACAACAATTTTACTATTTCCGGATTAGTAATCTAAGATTGTTTTGTGCCGAATTCGTTTTTTATTCTTACCGTGTAAAACAAAATTATCATGACAAAAAAACAATATTCATCGGGACTGAAGTTTATTCCGGTAGTAATGCTGGTGAGCTTTTCGCTTTTTTTTACTTCATGTACAAAAGAAGAGATCCTCCCGGAGCCTAATGTCATTTCTGAAATGCCTTCCGGTAATGCAAGATTATTTAGTTCGGTACTTCCGGATGTATTCGGAATGTATACTCATCCGGATCATCTGACTATTGGAAATGCCACAAGCGAAAATAATGTTCTTAGCTATTTAAGAAACAAAGGCGGGAACATGCTAAACTGTTATGCCCGCACTTCACTGTCTACAGCTTCAGGCAGAAGTAAGTTCGCCTCATTTTGTCGTAAAGCTGTGAATTCATACGGAGTAAAATTAATTACCTGTGATATCCGTGAAACATCAGAAATTGCAAAGTGGGATGCTTTCTATACATCGTATCCCGACTTACGTACAGTTGTCTCGCCGCTTACCGAAAAAGAACCCTGGAACACTCTTGATTATACCGGATGCTTCAATCTGTTGCGAACAACGAAAGCGATGTGCAATAGGTACGGAGCAAAATTTTATTTTTACGAAGGCTGGATGGGAGCTAATTACGCCTACCCGCAACGTGCAGTTGATTCAATGGTGTACCATTGTGACGGAATATTTTTGTCTAATTATGTAACGGTGGGAGATTTTTTATCCACTTCTGCCGGCTATGGCAAATGGGACAACAGGATGAAATTCAGAATCGATCAGGGTGGTTCTTCTTTTGGTGGGATTACCGTCGCCGCGAAAAAATTTAATAAGCTCGATTATCCCATTATCGAATTGCAATCTCTTGAACCCGTATTCTTATTAACGATGTATGCCGTCAATGCTTATAACCGCGAATTTTTTGGAACTTTGTATGCTGAAGCCAAATTGCTTTACAATCTTTCCTCTTCGGATGTTCTAAAGTACACTTCGTTAAAAGGGAAATGTATATTTTATCAAAAGTATGCGCTGCAAGCGCAAGCGCATTAAATTTCAAAAAGGTTAAGAAATTTTAAAGCATAAAAAAAGCTCTCAGATGAGAGCTTTTTTTATTTGGCGGTCCGGACGGGACGTATATCATTTGAAATTTTACCTATGAAATTAAATTTATATGGGTTTAGAATATTTAATTTTAGGTTTAGAATTTAATTTTACTCAAAATCAAAACTAATAAGGAAAATTTGATAGTAACGGTGCTCATCATAAAAAACAAAGACCCGACGGCCAAGATTGAAGCGACTCAGATCTATCGAACGAGTTTTTGGGATTGAAGAAATATTTATATTCGATAAAGTATTAAATCAATTTGTTCAAAAGATTCACTGCCTGAAATTCAAAATAGTTGATACAAAGATAAAATAGCTTAAATTTGAGTGGGAATAAATTTATAAAGCATATGAAACCTGTATTAATATTTTGTCTCTTTTTTAACTTAAGTGCATACTCACAGCGTTTGAATTTTAATTATAGTTATTCCATGTTCAATGAATCGATGGGACATGACCTTATAACTACTTCAGATGGATATTACTTATTTGCAGGGTCAACTTTTTATCACAACGGACCCCAACAAGCAGTTTTGTATAAACTTGATATGAATGGAAATGTAATCTGGAGTCAATTGTCGTCCGTAATGGCAGGAGAAGTTTATCCTGGCTGGGTCATAGAAACGAGTGCTCATTTGTACTTCACAGCTGAAAACTTTTCTTATTTGAGGTCACTTATAAAAATGTATGATTCATCTGGAAATGTACTGTGGACTAAACAGAGTAACAGAAATGAAACTAAATTTATAAGTGCAGTTGAGCTTAACAATAATATTTATTGCTTTGGAACATTTATGGATACTACAAGTCACCAGATTAGTTTTATGTTTAAAACCAATGATGCAGGCGATTCGTTGTTGTATGTTGAAGGATTAAATTATAATCCTGGTAACTATAAAGCTTCCTATTGTGTAACAAATAATAATATTGCTTTCTGTTCATCTCAACGCGATTCCGCTACTGGTAACTATCCACCTGCTATTACATTGATTGATACTAATGCTGTCGAATTATGGACAAAGGTATACAACATAGGTAACGCTGAATTTGGAAAATCATTGATAGTAAATAACTCGGGAGATTTCTATTTCAACACTAGTTTCAACAGAGATCTTTTTAAAACAGATCCCAATGGCAATTTATTGTGGCGTAAAATTCAAGTAACTTTTCTATATAATACTGAGATTGTAAATTGGAATAATAATGATATAATTATTGCCTCACCGGATTGCATAGCGAAATATGATAGTAGCGGAACATTAACTGATTCATTGAATATTTCGCTTCTCACTCAATTTTCTGCGGTAGCTTTTACAGATTCAACTTTTGCATTTGTAGGTTCAAAAAGTTTGGGAAATGGAGGTGCCATTTATTGGGATTCCTTTGTAATGCAGTATTCTGATACAAGTTTTGTTTTGAATATTTCTGAAAGTGATGGCAATGAGTTAACGATATACCCGGTACCTTTTCAGTCATATCTCAAAGTTCAAACTAATTCCCAATCCATAAATAGAATCCGAATATTTGATACTAATGGAAGAGTTGTATTAAATCAGATTATTCATGGCTATTTAGAAATAGATACAGGCCATCTGGAAAATGGAATATATTTTTTAGAAATTGAAAATAATAAGTCTGTAATTAAAAGAAAAAAAATCTTAAAGATGGATTTCAATTAGTATAAGGAAATAAATTCTTTAATGTATATTAAGATGATATAATAGTTTTCAGTTTATCAATTATGTTCTTAGAGCGTACAACTTGCGTTTCATAAAACAAGTTAGCTGTGATTGCCTCTTGTAAACTGTCATTTTTCAATATACTTTGAAACTCTTTCTTCAAATAATGCCTTACGTCTTCTGGAGAATTCAGGGTTTGTTCAACCAAATCCATTCTGTTGTCAAGTATATATGTGATATCCTCGAAGTCTTTACTTGTCCGCGGATCTTTCGCTCCTCTATCATGAAAGGCACTGAATTTTGTAGCTAAAAAATATGCTAAAGGTAAAATCCGGATTTTCTGATCCTCTATGTTTCTTGTTTCGACATGTTTAAAGCCAGGCGCAAACCATTGATCCGCTGGAGCCCATCCAACAGCTTTTGTTGACATTACATCTACTGTAACATCATCATACATAAATCTACACATGACTGTCTCATCTGATGTTTGGTAAAATTTTTTCTCGGTTAATAATACCCTTAGTTTTTCCAGTTCACCCAAGGTTAATATTTCCAGGCTAATATCTATGTCTTTTGTTGGGCGGATATCTTCTGCTGCCGGATCATTAATGTACAAACTGACAATTGCACCGCCAACATACACTACGCGATCATTTAACTCTCCAAGGGCTTTCGCCACTTTACCAATGACCTTTAAATTTATCCTGGTATTTTTCATTTTAATTTTTTCTCCAATTCCTTAAAAGCTATCTCCTGTTCTCTTTTTTTACCAATGCGTAATGCATCAGTCAATGAAAGTAATTCATATAACTCTTTATCTTTAATACAAGCAGCCGGAACCGATGGATGAAGCGGTTGAATACTCTGGCCTCTCACATTTCCTTCTGGCCAGCTCCAAACATAGTTCTCATTACTCTGTATCAGTTTTTTCAATGGTTGTGCAGAATGGGCTGTAGCTATTCCACGGACCATTGCTCCAGGATGCTGTGGGTAAACATACTTCAACCCGTGGTTTAAAAACTCCAAAAGCGCACCTTTCATAAGCGTTTTCTTATCTGCCGAAATCAATCCGGCTTGAACAGATCGATTAATTGACTCGCTTACCTCACTGCTGCTGATCATTAATTCTATAGCCAAATCTTTCATTTGCCATTGCAATTGCTTTTTGGAAGCAATTTTTAAAAGGATTACTACATCCTGGGGACGCATACCGCTATGCTTTTTCATTTTAATTTTAAATATTACCAAAAGTAGTAATAATTCTCAATTCGCGATTCGCGAATCACGAATTGGAAAGTGCAAAAAAAAACTACAAACAGCTAAAAAAGAACCTTTGAACCGAACTCAATTTTATGCACATTCTAAACCTAAATTGCATAAAAAAACCCTGAAGAATTTAATCTTCAAGGCTTTACATTTT
>CAYMMN010000069.1:0-12012 GCA_964391495.1 uncultured Flavobacteriales bacterium
ATGAATTGTCTTTCCGGATTAATTCTGTTTGAATAGGAGCTCTTTCAACACCTCCCCCAAATACTCATACTGCTCCAAAGAATTATATGCCTGCGCGGAGATGCGGAGCCAGATCCTCGGGTCGTTGCCTGGCCAGGCGTGGATGGGGACCTGGATTTTGTATTTAGTATAGAGCATTCGTCCGAAGGGATGTGTATTGTGAAAGAAATATTCCGGACGCTCGAAGGGAATTGGCAGGGGAACGGTTGAAAGGGTGCCAAGCATGTGATCAGGAGCAGGCGCCTCAACGTTCAGAGCTTGCAGGATTTTGTTCCTGCCTTGAATCAATAAATCATGATTGTGTTTGCGCAGTGTGGGCCAGTCCTGCAGAATGGTTCCGATGTATTCTATCGCGTCTTTTATACACAACGTAGCGCTGTGATCATTTGTTCCTGACCAGAAAAATTGACCTGACCATTTTCTTTCTTCAATAGGTCTGTCATATGAATGTCCTGTTGTCAACGGGAGAAAATTCTTTTGTCTGTCTTCCCGAACATGGAGTAATGCGGAACCTTTGGGTGTACAGATCCATTTATGACAATTTCCTGTGTAATATTCCGCATTAATAGTGTCGATATCAAGATCCAGCATTCCCGGCGCATGTGCTCCATCGATGATGACTACAATTCCTTTTTCCTGTAGAATTTTTGTGAGTTTTTTAACAGGGAAAATAATTCCCGTTGCGGAAGTGACATGGTCAATTAAAGCCAGACGAGTTTTGCCGGTAATGTTTTTTACAAAAGCCTCAATAATTTCATCCTCTGTTTTCAATGGAAAAGGAACTGAAGCGGTGATTACATTCGCTTTCCACTTTTGCGCAAAAGCCAGCAAAGCATTGTTGCAGGCTGCGTAATTGTGATTATGTGTCAGGATCTCATCGCCGGAATTCAGACTCAGATTATGCAATACCAGATTCACACCGGTGGTAGCATTCGGAACAAATACAAGATCTTTTGCTTTACAACCTGTAAATCGTGCAAGTGCTTCTTTTGATTGCCAGGACAAATCCTCAAGTTCTTCAACCATGAAGTGAACAGGATCCGCCTCCATTTGAGAACGATAGGAATTTTGCTTTTCCAATACTTTAACAGGACAAGCTCCAAAGGAACCATGATTGAGAAAAACTATTTCAGGGTTTAATTTCCAGTGTTTTGAGTGTGTAGAGTAGGAAGGAAGATTCATGGAACAAATGAACAAAATTTGTATGAATGAATTTCTATGGCTTGTGAATATTATTCATCTTATGGAATTCACATTTGATTTAGAGAGGTTTTATTATAGGATTTTGTTCCTGGTAGACAGTGTTGTTTATTGGGAGTCTGGGACGTCATGTTTGTTTACAATGTAGAATATTGCCAATTTGTTTAAGAGGTAATTACCCAATAAACTAGAAGATCTCTGCGAGATGACAACAGTAGTTACTTATGAATGTCTTCCGGTTCCCGCCGCAAAAACTATTTTTAGTTTAGCTAAATACAATCGGTGGGAACCGGAAGACATAATCGGATACTGTATAATCGTCATTTCGCAGAGATCCTTTAGGTCAAATGAGACAAATTAAGTTTCTTAACCCAATAACATCGCCTTTCCAGTTTTTAATTATTTTTTAAACAGGTGTAGTATGTTCATTTGAAATATTCAAAAAGAACATTATGGGAGCAAGGTTTAACTTTGAAATTTATAGAAACAGAATGCATGTTGAAATTAAGTTGGAAGAATTGAAAAATATCATTTTAAAGAAATATGAATGTTAATTTTCTGGCTGACATTTTGATTTAACAAAATGGTGGAATATTATGGAATGAAATTTGTTTCATGTAATTTGTAGCAATGGCACTATAGCGTTGATTTTATTTTGAAAATAATGCAATCCTTCTTTTCACATTTTGATTATACATTTATGCAGGTAACAAATTTTAATTTTCTGTTTTTGCGCAGGAGAATGAAGCAATTTGGAAATTGTTATTTGTTTTTTTTCGACGAATTAATTCTGGAGAAATCAAGAGTAAAAATCCAGAATCTCTTCATTCAAATATCAAGATTGTGGAATGGGGAATCTGTGCATAAAATGAATATCCCATCGTGGGTATAATATTCCACAACTCAAATCGTTTTTATTGAAATTCACAATGAAAATTTCAGGCACAATTATTTCATATATGTCATTGAGATACACGACAACCATTTTTTGATTTCTGCGAAGGTGTCGGGAAAATTAAACAGTTAAATTGATCGAACAATGAAAAAATTACTTACCAGGGTATTGCCAGGATGGTTCATCCTGCTATTTGCATTTGTAGCATTCACGACAAATGCACAAACAACAACATTGATTCCCGCGAATGCGGTATTCAAGTATCTTGACAACGGTTCAAATCAGGGTACAAACTGGAGACAGGCGTCATTTAACGATGCCACCTGGCCACAAGGCGCAGCAGAGCTGGGCTTTGGAGACAATCCGGCAACAAGAATTACCAGTGGAAAACTAACTTATTATTTCAGAAAGACCGTTAGCATTTCCAATCCCTCTCAGTATTCCAGTCTGACGCTCAAAGTCAGACGTGATGATGGAATAGTGGTGTATGTCAACGGAACAGAAGTGTACCGTAATAACATGCCTTCTGGAACAATTGCTTATTCGACAAGAGCTTCGAGTACTTGTTCGGATGACGGAAGTTCTGTGTTGTCTGCAACATTAGCCAGCACACTTTTCATCAATGGAAATAATGTCATCGCTGCCGAAGTACATAACCGTTCAACCAGTAGCAGTGATGTAACATTTGAATTGCAATTAATCGGTAATTCAACAATCGCAAGTACATGCGGAATTCCGGATGTCAATCAATTCGGAACATTGAACAAAACAGCTACATCTGCAAGTCCATATTGGATAGCAGTAGCAGGAGCGACAAGTTATAATGTTGAATACAGAATCAGAAATGTTGGAGCTGCTTATTCTGCACCTATCAGTACGAGTACAACAGCACTTACCATTACCGGATTGCAAGCATCCACGAATTATGAATTCATTGTGCAGTCGGTTTGTCCCTCAGGTACAAGCGCATTTTCACAAAGCGGATGGTTTAGCACCATAGCAGGGACAAGTACAGCTTGTGACCCACCGGCCGGTTTAGGCGTGAGTAATATGGGCACAACTTCGGCGACATTAAACTGGAATGTAGCTTCATCCGCTACCGCTTATAAGGTGCAATACCGAAAATCCGGAACCACTACCTGGACTTTGGCGAATGCAAGTACAAATTCTTTGGCTATATCCGGTCTTACAGCAACCACATTGTATGAATTCCAGGTGCAGACGGTTTGTAGTTCCGGATCAAGTGCATTCAGCGCCAGCTCTTCATTCACTACCAATGGTACTCCGGGAATCACTGTGCCGACCTTTGCACATATTGTCGTTGTCATTGGAGAGAATACCAACGCGAGTTCTGTGAACGGTAGTTCTGCAGCACCTTACATCAATAGTCTTGCAAATGCCGGGGCTAAATTTTCCAATTCCTACGCAATTACGCACCCGAGTCAGCCCAATTACCTGCAGTTGTTCTCAGGATCTAATCAGGGTGTAACGAATGATAATACTCCGTCGTCTCATTTTACTTCCCCGAATCTCGCGCGTGAATTGGTGAACGCGGGAAAATCATTTATCAATTATTCAGAAGGATTGCCTTCTGTCGGATATGATGGCAGTTCATCAGGTTTGTATGTTCGTAAACACAATGCTGTCGCTAACTGGATGGGAACCGGTACGAACCAGGTTTCTACGACCCTAAACCAACCTTTCACCAGCTTCCCGACAAATTACAGCTCGCTGCCAAGTGTCAGCTTCGTAATTCCTGATTTGTGTAACGATGGTCATGATGTTTGCGCCCCCATTAGTAATCGCACCACACAGTTTGATCGTTGGATCCAAAATAATCTGGATGCATACAAACAGTATTGCTCCAACCCGGCAAATAATTCATTGCTGATTGTGACTTACGACGAGGATGATTTTACTACCACCAATAAAATCTTTACGGTGTTTTATGGTGCTCATGTACTCACCGGTACATATGCGCAAACCATCAATCATTACAACGTCTTGCGTACAATTGAAGATGCTATGGGCCTGACTACACATGCCGGTGCAGCTGCAAGCAGTACAACTATCAATTATTGCTGGTCGGCAACTGCAAGGGTGGGTGAAGCACAGGGTGTGGATGCTGTAGCGGTAAAATACCAATTGCAGGTATATCCGAATCCGGTCAGCGATCAGCTGAACATCGAATTTCAAACAGAAAATTCTGAACCGGTTTCTATCGCTATTTATTCTTTAACAGGACAAGAAGTATTTTCAAAAACTGAATCCGCAGTGAATGGTGCAAATAACATCAGTTTAAATCTTGATCAGTATAATTTATCCAAAGGTTTATACATTCTGAAACTTGATTTTTCAGGAGAAAAATATTTCCTGAGAATTATTAAAAACTAATTCGGTCAGGTTTAATTGCCTTCTGAGGGATCATGTGAATTGATTTTTCAGGAGGCAATTTGTTTTATCCTGATTTTCTTTAAACAATATTTTAACACAAAGGGCACTAAGGTTTCACAAAGTGCACTAAGCGGAATTGTAAAATTATCATCGCGAACTTTGTGTCAACCTAGTGTTCTTTGTGTAACAAAATTGTTCAAGAACTCCCCTAAAACCTGTGTAAATAAAAAAAGCGGCCAATGCCGCTTTACTATTTTTTCAGAAATTGATTTCTTATTTATTCACCATTGCTTCCGCGTAGAACTTACGTTCTTTCAGATCAAAGTGATTTCCTTTCGCCATCACATGCACGATCAGATTTTCAATGGAGATAGGGGATCCTTCTTTCAGATCTGCAATATTGGTATGGCGAATGTTATGTCCGTCGATGATGATGATCAAACCTGAACCTACTGCTTCCATGTAACGGCCTTCAGTGACCAGTACACCTGTATCTTCTCCCAAACCAATTCCTGTACAGGAAGGGTTCGCGGCAACAGCTTGTGTAAGACGACCAAATCGTCCGCGTTTTACAAAATGCGAATCAATGATTACATCTTTCATGAAACCAAGTCCGGTTGTAATCTTTACTTCACCTTTCAACAAAGCTTCAGAACTACTACCCTGGTAAATCATTGTATTTGACATGGCCATCGCACCGGCACTTGTTCCGGCGATAACGAATCCGGTTTCGTGCATATAACGATCGGAAAGTATTTCAAGAAATTCAGTTCCGCCAAAGATGGAAGAGAGGCGTAATTGATTACCGCCACTCATGAGCACACTGTCGCAATTCCTAATCCGTTCGAGCATTTCCGGTTTTTGAGCATCTTCACGGTTACGGATATCCATGACTCTGATTTTCTTTCCGCCTAGTTTTCCAAACGCGTCGAGATAATTTTGTCCGACTTCTTCAGGTATAGAAGAAGCACTGGTGATGACTTCAATATATGCATCGTGACCGCCTGCTTCATGCATGATGCGGCTCAGAATCTGAAGCTCAAAAAAATTAAGATTGTTTTTCTGTGTATAATTCGGTTCCGGCTCAGTGCCTTTGTCCTCATTACCACCGATGGAAAACAGCTTTCCTTTTGGGATTTCCATAATTTAGATTAAGAATAATCGGGCGCAAAGATAAAATTCCAGTTCGAATAGAGCCCTTTTCTGGTAAGTGTTTTCAACGTTTTTCCCTGTTGAAAGATTCAGAAATGAGCAATATTTCATGTTTTCTTTGACTTTTCACAAAATCTCGCTACTTTGAACGTCTGTTATTGTGTAAAACTACCCTACCAAGTATGAAAATCGTCGAAATACGCGCCATGAAAGGCCCGAATTACTGGTCAATTCGCCGCCACAAACTGATTGTGATGAAGCTGGATATTGAAGAATTGGAGGATTTGCCTACCAATAAAATCCAGGGTTTTGCAGAAAGACTTGAGAAAACGTTTCCCACACTTTTTGAACACGAATGTTCAGAAGGACATGCAGGTGGTTTTTTTAAACGTGTTCGCGAAGGTACATGGATGGGACATGTGATTGAGCATCTTGCGCTTGAGTTGCAGACACTCGCGGGAATGGATACCGGTTTTGGAAGAACAAGAAGTACAGGACAACACGGCGTTTACAATGTCGTGTTTAGTTATATGGAAGAAAAGGTGGGTATTTATGCCGCAAGAGCAGCTGTGAGAATTTGTGGTGAAATGGTGCATGGTGATGCTGTAAATATTGATGAGGATATTCAACGATTGCGTGAATTGCGTGAAGAGGAGCGGCTCGGTCCTTCAACAGGATCTATCGTTGAAGAAGCAATCAAACGCAAAATTCCATGGATCCGTCTCAATCGTCATTCACTGGTGCAATTGGGATATGGAAAAAATCAACGTCGCATTCAGGCGACTGTTGCAAGCACAACAAGTTCTATTGCAGTAGAAGTTGCCTGTGATAAAGAAGAAACAAAAAATCTTCTCGAAGCCGCATCTGTTCCTGTTCCGCGGGGACGTGTTGTTTACGATGAAGAAGATCTGGAATCAGCGATTCGTCGGATTGGTTATCCTGTAGTATTAAAACCTGTGGGTGGCAATCATGGAAGAGGAGCAACCATCAATGTAACAACTTGGGAGGATGCTGTCACTGCTTTAGCCGCGGCGAAAAGAATTTCCCGTGGTGTGATTGTAGAAAAATTCATTACCGGTTATGATCATCGCTTGCTGGTGATTGATTACAAATTTGTCGCCGGCGCGAAACGTACTCCTGCAATGGTTACGGGTGATGGAAAACATACGGTGCAACAGTTGATTGAAATTGTCAACAAAGATCCGAGAAGAGGATATGGTCATGAAAAAGTTTTGACATCGATCAAGATTGACGATACGACTCTGGCGATGTTGCAGGAAAAGGAACTCACACTTGAATCTGTTTTGAAGAAAGGAGAGGAGCTCCACCTGAAACGCACAGCGAACTTAAGTACAGGTGGAACATCTACTGATGTTACAGACATCGTACATCCGTACAATGTTTTCATGGCAGAACGAATTGCAAGAATCATCGGTCTGGATATTTGCGGAATCGATATCATGACTCCCGATATCAGTGTACCAATGCATGAAAATGGTGGTGCTGTTCTTGAAGTAAATGCAGGTCCGGGATTTCGTATGCACATTGCGCCTGCGGATGGATTGCCACGCAACGTTGCTGAACCGGTTATTGATATGCTCTATCCTCCGGGAGTAAGTTCAAGAATTCCGATTATCGCGATTACAGGAACGAATGGAAAAACTACCACTACACGATTAATGGCGCACATGGTGAAAACCATGGGACACAAAGTAGGATTTACAACAACGGATGGAATCTATATTCAGAATCAAATGGTCGAAGCCGGTGATTGCACGGGTCCGATCAGTGCGGAGTTTGTTTTGAAAGATCCGACTGTTGATTTTGCAGTATTGGAATGCGCGCGTGGCGGAATTTTGAAAGCCGGACTTGGTTTTCACAATTGTGATATCGGAATCGTTACCAATGTCGCGGCCGATCACCTTGGATTGAAAGACATCAACACGATTGAAGAAATGGCGAGAGTAAAAGGTGTTGTCGCCGAGAGTGTACTTCCGGATGGTTACGCGATTTTGAATGCGGACGATGACCTTGTTTACGAAATGCGTAAAACCGTAAGCAGCAATGTCGCATTGTTCAGTCTGGACGAACATAATCCAAGAATTCTGAAACATTGTGAAAAAGGAGGTATCGCCGCGATTGTTGAAAATGGATATGTGACCATTTGCAAAGGCACCTGGAAAATCCGTGTACATAAAGTTGTGAATATTCCGCTGACATTTTCGGGTAAAGCGATCTTTATGATCCAGAATATTCTTCCGGCTGTGATTGCCGGATTCGTGAGTGGATTTAAAGTGGATGATATGCGTCTTGCATTGGAAACATTTATCCCTTCACCTTCATTGACACCGGGACGTATGAATATGTTCAAGTTCAAGAATTTTGAAGTGATGGTGGATTACGCACACAACCCGGCAGGCTTCCAGGCAATAGCAAGATTCCTCGATCGTATCGATGCTAAACCAAAAGTCGGAATCATCGCCGGTGTTGGAGACAGGAGGGATGAGGACATTATTTCTCTTGGATCACTGGCTTCTCAGATGTTTGATGAAATTATCATTCGTCAGGATAAAAATCTGCGTGGTCGTTCTGAACAGGAAATCATTGATCTCATGATGAAGGGCGTTCAGATGCACGATGCGAAAAAGAAAGTGACAGTGATGCCAAAAGAATCTGAAGCCATCGAATATGCTCTCAGGAATGCAAAGAAAGGATCCTTCATTACGATTTGCAGTGATGTAGTTCCGGATGCCCTGGGTCAGATAATGAAGTATAAGGAAGAAGAGGATCACTTCAAGATTCAGAAAGAAGACATTCCTACTCCGGTTATTATTTAATTCACTCTGACCGGTCAACCTAAAAGGCAATAATTTTGCCCTTAATGAATTCAATATCAATTCAATTTATTGATATTGAATTGTTGAAAATTTAACCCTGCTTCTTCGTGAAGCAGGGTTTTTTATTACAATTTTATCGGATTAAAAAATGAAGCAGAAATTCTGGAGATCAGGATTTTAGTTAAAAAATGGAACTTTTGTATCCTCTTTGAAGTAAAAGATGAGAATTTCTTACAAATTGAATCGTCAGGTGGATAACCTGATGGTTTTTTTTCTTTGAACAGATCTTGGAATTAAAATATTAAGACTCATGAAACAAATCCTACGCAGGTTAATTTTGTTGATTTCGCTGGCTTCTACTGCAGGTATCCTGCCCAAAAAAGCAATGGCAACACACCTTGTCGGATCTGACATTTCCTACACTTGTCTGGGTGGAAACACCTATCGTGTTGAACTGACATTTTACAGGGATTGCAAAGGTTCATTGCCACCTCTTGGAGTAGGGATCGCTTTTCGATCAGCAAGCTGTAACCAGTTTTTTACGGATACACTTCTGCAGGTCGCAGGAACAGGTGGTGAGATTACTTATCCTTGTCCTACAGCGATCTCTTCCTGTGAAGATCCGAACTCAACACTTCCGGGAATTCAACAATACCGTTATTCCGGTATCATCACTTTTCCAATGCAATGTGCCGACTGGGTAATTAGTTGGTCGTATTGCTGTCGTAACTGTGATATCACGACGCTCAATCTCCCTTCTCCCTGTGTAGTTGGTTCCAATCCGGGAATGTATGTTGAGACAACGCTCGATAATTTAAATTTCTCTTGTAATTCTTCTCCTCAGTTCAGTAATGTACCTGTTGCATTCTTATGTGTAGGACAGAATTTTACCTATAACCATGGCGTTACTGATCCTGATGGTGATTCACTAGTGTATTCACTGGTTGATCCTTTGCAGGATTCACTTGGACAAGTGATTTCTGTTCCATTCCTTCCGGGATACAGCGGAACAAATCCTATTTCATCTTCTCCTGCAATTACCATCGATCCACAAACCGGAGATTTGGTGATGACACCGACGCAGATTGAAATTGGTGTACTCTCTGTTTTGGTTCAGGAATATCGTAACGGACAATTAATTGGCAGTGTAGTGCGTGATATGGAATTTTATGTACGCAATTGCACAAATAATTTACCAACTGCTTCCGGGATCAATGGTACGAATGTTCGTGACACAACAATTTGTCCGGGACAGCAATTGTGTTTTGACATTACTTCCGATGATGTTGATGCAGGTCAGATTGTAACCATGACCTGGAATCAGGGTATTACAGGAGCAACATTTACCACTTCAGGTTTTCCGTATCCTACAGGTCATTTTTGCTGGACTCCTCCTGCAGGAAGCATCAATCCAAACCCATACACATTTACTGTAACCGTCCTGGATGACAATTGCCCCAACAGCGGATTCCAGACTTACTCCTTTAATATATATGTAAACTCACCGCTATCTGCCGTGAACAGTACTGATATTTCCTGTCATGGTTTAACGGATGGATCGGCAACAGCAGTTCCAAGTTCTTCAACAGGAAATTATACGTACTCCTGGGTACCCGGGAATTTCAACACGGCAACAATTACAAATTTGTCGGCAGGTACATATACCGTAACTGCAACTGAATCCAATTCAGGATGTGTGGCTACACAAACTGTTACTATTGTGGATCCACCTCAACTGACGACAAGTACTACTGTCAGCTCGCAGCCTTGTAGTGGAGCCAATACCGGAATAGCAATTGTTGTTGCTTCAGGAGGAACACCGGGTTATTCTTATTCCTGGGATACTAATCCTGTAACGCTGGAAGATACAGCAACCGGACTGGGAGCAGGAGTGTATCACATTACTGTCACGGATAGCAGAGGTTGTGTAACGACAGATTCTGTTACTGTTTCACCATCTTCAACAGCCTTGGTTGTAAGTATCGATTCAGTTTCAGGTCCATTGAATTGTTATGGTGATACAAACGGATTCGCATCGGTAAGTGTAACCGGTGGAACTCCGGGTTATACTTATTCCTGGAATACTGTACCTCCTCAAAGTGGAACTACAGCGACCAATTTAGCTGCCGGAACTTATGTTATTACAATTACCGATACGGTTGGATGTACGGGAGTAGATAGCGTTACGATTACCTCTGCGCCGCAATTGGTGTTGGTTGGCTCTTCAACCAATTCATCTTGTGGTGTAGCAAATGGAAGTGCTTCAATAAGTGTAAGTGGTGGAACACCGGGTTATACTTATGCATGGGATACTTTAGGGGCAACAACATCAGGAATCAATGGTGTTCCTGCAGGAATTTATAATGTTGTAGTAACAGATACCAACGGTTGTTCAAGTTCAGCGGATGTTACTGTTTCAGATAACATTCCATTACCATTTGCATATACGATTGAAAATGTAACCTGTAATGGATATGCTGATGGTGTCGCTGTTGTCATTCCTGATTCATCTTTGACAGCCCCTTTCACTTATATATGGAATACAATTCCTCCCCAAACTTCCGATACTGCGGTAAGTCTTTCTGCAGGAGTTTATATTGCCGGAGTTCAGGATGTGAATGGTTGTTTGTCTTTTGATACTGTTCAGATCACTGAGCCTGCACCACTTGTTGTAACAGTGCTTTCGTCAGATGCTACCTGCGCAGGAGACAGTACCGGTATTGCTACCGCTCAGTTGGTAAGTGGAGGAACCAGTCCGTATACATATTCCTGGACACCATATGGTGGAACTTCATCCACAGCGACAAATCTTGTTGCCGGTTCATATAGTTTGTTTGTAATTGACGCCGCGCAATGTTCAACATTTGTGAATGTTCAGATTGATGCGCCTGTAGCAATTGCAGTAACTGTAAACTCTACCATTGAACCGGGATGTTACGGTGGAAATAATGGATCGATTGATATCAGTGTCAGCGGTGGAGTAGGTGTCTACAATTATTCCTGGAATCCGGGAGGTGCAACATCACAGGATCTTTCCGGTGTCGATGCCGGTATATATGTTGTAACTGTTACTGACCAAAACAATTGCTCCACTCAGCAAACAGTAAATCTGAATCAGCCTTCTCCTGTGCTTGCCATTGCAGGACCGGATACAGCAATGTGTTCCGGTACCAGCATACAAATGGCTGCCAGTTTATTATCCGGGCAAACAGGAGTCTGGAGCTCCACAACCGGAATCACTTTTGCAAATACGACAGATCCGAATACAGTTGCAGGAAACTTCAGTCCGGGCTTCAACCTGGTTACCTGGACAGTTACCGACGCTAACGGATGTACTGCATCTGATAATGTCACAGTATTTAATTACACAACATTTATAGCGGATGCAGGTCTTGATACCGCATTCTGTGATCTCGCCCAGATTAAATTGAACGCGACATCATATACCGGATTCAGTAGCATCTGGTCAACATCGTTAAATTCAGCTATCCATGA
>CAYMMN010000070.1:0-11926 GCA_964391495.1 uncultured Flavobacteriales bacterium
TATAAACTCCTGCATTAGTATAGGTATGACTTGGAGAAAGTGAAGTCGATGTTGTTCCATCTCCAAAATCCCATAGATTGGAAACAGTGTTTGCATTCAGGTTAGTGAAATTCACAATAATCGGAGCGCAACCGCTATCCTCATCAACAGAGAAATTAGCCCAGTTTGAAACACCTACGTTGATCTGCGTTGGGCTGTCAGCGGTATCTCTGCAACCGAAAGAATTCGTCACCATCAGCGAGACATTGTATTGTCCGGGTGATGTGTAAGTGTGCGAAGGATTTTGTGCCGATGAAGTATTGCCATCGCCAAATGACCATGTCCAGGAGGTGATGTTACTTCCTGCGTTACTGAATTGGAAGGAAGTGGATGGGTCGCAACTGGCGGTTGTATTGGCAATAATACTGGCGTCAGGTTTTGGGAAAATGGTGATGTATTGATTACGGATTCGAACATCCTGACAACCGAAAGTATTCGTAGCGATCAGGGTAACGGTAAAGCTACCGGACAGACTATAGGAATGTGTGGGATTAGATTGCGTGGATGTTGTTCCATCACCAAAGTCCCACAAATAAGTAGCTGCTCCTGTAGAGCTATTCGTAAAAGTATAAGAGTTGTTGTCAAGACAGGATGAGACCTGCGATGACGAGAAGTGAGCTGCAGGTTTTCCAATTACAGTTATGTAGTTGGTATATGTTGCAGTATCTGAATTTCCGGCAGCATCGTATGCAATTAAGGAAATTGTATACGATCCCGGGGTTGAATATAAATTGGTTGGATTCGCGAGTGTGGAGGTATTTCCGTTCCCCAGGTCCCAATAAAATGAAACAGCTCCTGTTGAAGTGCTCGTAAACTGAACACTCAACGGGGTGCAACCGCTGGTCTGATCCGCTGTAAACGAAGCGGAAGGGGCGGCAGATACCGATAGTCCTATTCCCGTAAGGAGCAGGACCAGAATCCTTGTCAGGATCGGTACTTTTGTTCGTTTTATTCGCGTATTGGTTCCCATAATTGAAAAAAAATTAATCCACATCCCATTTAAGGTCTCCGTCCCGTAAACCGGAGACCGGTGGTTCAGGCTTATTTTACCTGAACCATCCGGTTACTTTTATCCATGAATAGCGGACTACTTTCAGGAGAAACAACAGTTTTTGGTTCAGCCTGGGCAACGAGATTACCTTCGTTATTGATTTGTTTAATACGGTATTGTACACTTCCGCTTACAGGTTTGCTGTCTACCCAACTATAAAGGAGTTCAAGGGGAGACCCGATACCTTCTTTTAGACCAACAGGTTCGAATTCTACGCCATCAACTGATCTTTCAATAACATAGATGCAATCATCAGAATTTGATTTTGCTACCCAATTGATATAAACCTTACCGGAATTGAAGACCATAGTCTCTTTTACAAATTCCAGTTTGCCGGTTTCTTTACCAGCTTTAGCAGGTTCCTGAGCGAATGCGCTTACTGCTGCAAATACTAATACATAAAGAAGCACGAGTTCCAACGCATATACAAAGAAGCGGTTGGATGTCGCTTTCTCCTTTATGGAACGCATTGCATCAGTGGTTTGCACTCCATTAATTGTTTTTGAGATAGAAGTTTTCATTTTTGAAAGGGTTTTATGCTTTGAACAATATATACTGGAAGCACCCTTTGTAGTTAAGTCAATAATTGCAGCATCTTACATCTGTAAGATTTTCTCCTTTTTGTGTTAAAAATTCCGAGAGGGTTAATGTTAAAACTCTGTTTTTTCTCTGAAAACACGAATTTTGACTAATTATGAGTCTTTTCCGAAATGAAATATCTGCACGAACTCTTTTTGTGAAAATTTCAAGAGACTGTATCCAAAAAAAATGAATGCTCGTTAGACAGCTCAGATAATCCTTACTAACAACCTTACGAGATTCTCATGGATACACTTAACAAGACCATTAAAAAGCTAAATGAAGGTGAATACCAGGAACTGCTTTCTGCTGTTGCCGGTAGAAAAAACAACAAACCTTATCTGGTTCTTGAAGCAGCGCGCAAAGAGAATTACGACGAAACGCAAATGATGGACCTTCTTGGAGTAAATCCAAGTACGTACTATACATTAAAGTCTCGCCTTAATGAACGCATCGCTCAATACCTTTCGAAAAATGTTAAGAATCCAATCAGTGCATTGAAAGATAAAGTAGCCATGGTTCCGGCAATGCTTTTTAGCAACGACCGCGAAGTGGCCATCCGTGCATTAAAGAATCTTGAAAAACAATTAATCGAGTACGATCTTTCAAATGAATTGATCGTTGTATATAAAGTACTGGCTCGTCTCAGTATGTACAATGGCGACTTTGATTATTATGAAAAAGAATACAATCGTCATGTCGCATATTCACTTGCTGTGGTTAAAGCGGAAGATTTGTTCTATGATTTCGTGAAACGTGCAGGAAACTATCAGCTGACACGTGATGAGCGCGATCTTGAAGCTGTACAGGCGAATCTTCGTGAACTCACTAACATCTCTGAGTTGTATCACGGTCACCGTTTATTTATACTTTACAATATTGTCCGCATCTACTATCTCTGCCTTTTCACTTCACGATCAGAAAATCTGAAAGCACTCGAGCTGGAAGTAGACGGTATCCTTCAGCAGATAAAAAAGAACTTCGAGAAATTTGAACTGGATACATTCTATCAAAGCATCCGTTTCATGGTAGATTATCTCTACTTTGAATATTATCAGAAAACAGGTAACGCTGTGCGCGCGGATCATTATTACAAAATCATCAACAAAGATGTTCCTGAAATAGCCTTCAAGCCAATCTTCAGTTTTTACGTAACTCAATTCCTTCAGTCGAAAATTGAAAGATTCATGGAATCCGGAAATATCGCGGAGTTGAATGATCTCAATGCTGAACTGGAACCAAATTTTGATGTCGATCCGAACGAACCATATCCTTATATCTCATTCCGTCGATTCCTTGCTGTTTGCAAATTTTATGAAGGTGATTATTCTGGCGCAGCGCGTACGATGAATAGTCTCAGAAACGAATTGAGTATGAAGAGGTATTTATTCACGGATGTTGAATACAAACTTTTTCAGGCACTGCAGTATTGTTTCATGGGCGAAGACGGATTGTGCAGTCAGTTGCTGCAGAGTGTGAAACGTCAGATTACAGAAGATGAGAAATTATATGAGCCCGCAACCATCTTTATCAAAATGCTGAAAACTGCTATTAAGCCGGAAGAGTTCCGTAAAAAAGTTAAGAAGCTCACTGAAATTTATGAAGCATTCCGCCAGGCTAATGTGGGCAACAAACGAATGCTGTGGTATGTCAAACTTGATGAAACCCTCATTCGCAGAATGGCGAATCCAATCAAGGATTAATCAGTATTAAAATAAAAAAAGCAAAGCCGGGAGTTTTAACTTCCGGCTTTGCTTTTTTGCTTGAATTCAATAATTATCCGGCAAAAGGTCAAAAAAAAAACCTGTCTGAAACAGACAGGTTTTGAAATTTATTTCCTTTAGAAATTGATGGCGTCAAGATATTTTTCGTTCAGAGGTTTGTTGACATATTTTACAACATGAGGATTGGTACTTGCCCTGTTGATGTCTTCCGGACTAATGGAAGAAGAGAGGACAATGACTTTGCAGAATTTGCGGATGGTGTCATCCAGCTTTTCGTACTCAGCCAAAAATCCAAAACCATCCATAACAGGCATGTTAAGATCAAGAAAAATAACCTGTGGTAATACCTGTGGATTGGTGGTATTATCCTTCAGAAATTGAAGTGCTGATTCAGCTGAATTTTTAACGACTACCTGTTTTGAAAACTGGTTAGTAGTGATCATCCGCTCATTGATAAAATTATCAATGTCGTTATCGTCAATCAGCAGTACCCGTTCAAATTTATACGGTTGATCAGGACTTTTCATGTTTGCTTTTGACTTTTGAGTATAAAGTGGTGGTGATGAGTGGAATCGAACCACTGACACAAGGATTTTCAGTCCTTTGCTCTACCAACTGAGCTACATCACCAGCAAAGGCGCTGCGAAGCGTGCGCAAAAGTAGAAAAAAAAACACTCCTCCAAAATAAATTATTAATTCCGCTCCAGCCACGCTAAGGATATGAAATTCATTGCAATAATATACCTTGCAGAACAAATCATCTGATCAATGTACCTGACCATTGATATGGGAAATACGGCAACGAAACTTGTTCTTTTTGAACAGGATGAGCTGGTTTATAGCAAGATTGTAAAAGCGCTTTCGGTCCCTGAGACCCGGCGAATTGTGAAACGATTGGAACCAAAGGCTATCATACTTTCTACCGTAATCAAGACGCCGGAGCCACTTTTGAAGGTTCTGAAAATGCAAAAACGTTTTATACAACTTTCAGCGAATACCCGATTACCTATAAAAAACAGGTACGAAACACCAAAAACACTCGGAAAGGACAGACTAGCCGGAATCATCGGGGCCGCCGCTCTTTTTCCGGGGAGAAATGTCCTTGTGATCGATGCTGGTACTTGTATTAAATATGATTTCATTAACTCAAAAAAAGAATATTTTGGCGGGGCAATCTCCCCGGGACTCAATATGAGGTACCAGGCTTTGCATCAATTTACGGATCAGCTTCCTTTGTTGGTACCTGAAGGAAAACCTCAATTTGTCGGAAGGAATACCAGAGATGCAATTCGTTCCGGAGTAGAAACAGGAATTGCGAATGAGATTGCAGGCTTTATTCAATTATACCGCAAACAATATAAATCCCTGAAGTTGGTTATTACCGGAGGCGATGCTTCTCGTTTTGTCAGGACGCTAAATTTACCCATCTTTGCCGCCCCGGATTTAGTAAACATCGGGCTAAAAGAAATATTGAAATTCCATGATGCTAAGGAGTAGGTCGTTATATTTTTTACTGTTCGTCGGTCTTTTCCTGCTTCGTTTTCAGGCAATCCAGGCTCAAAATGCTTCCAGTTCTCCCTATTCCCGCTTTGGAATCGGAGATCTACAGTTTAATGGTTTAGCCAGAAATAACGGAATGGGAGGAATCGCCCAGGGGCTGCACCACCAATACTATCTGAACCTGGGTAATCCGGCTTCATTTTCTGCTATTAGCATGACCACTTATGAAGTGGGAATGAATTTAACACTCAATCAATTTGAAACTTCTTCCATTAAACAACAAAGTCATACAACATCGCTTGGTTATTTCGCATTTGGATTTCCGGTAAAATCAAAAAAGTGGGGACTTGGTTTCGGATTATTACCTTATTCAAATGTTGGATATTCGATTACGGATAAACGAACAAATGTTCTGAACTCCATTGAGCTCCATACTTACAAAGGTTCTGGCGGATTGAATCAGTTCTTTTTTGCCAACGGAGTTTCTCTGTCAAAGAAATTATCAGCAGGTTTCACAGCTTCATACTTATTTGGAGTGTTGGAACAGAACAGAACAGTAGAATTTGAAGATCCGACATATTTTAATACACAGCTGACAAATTCGACTGCTGTAGGTTGGTTTCACTTTAATCTCGGACTTCAGTACACAATGGATAGCTTGCGGATTTCACCAAGTGATTCAATTAAAATGTATGACCGTCTGCTGGAAGTCTCCAATGATTCAATGTGTGAATTGAACCATTTGCGTAAAAACACAAGCGACAGTCTTATCAGAACAGATTGTGAACGGAAAATTTCTGAGATGACAGTTGAGAATAAAAACACGGCGAAGCTTCGATCCAATGTTGTTCACCGTCATGATAAAGGGGAATGGGGAATCACCTTCGGAGTTACGGTTGCTCCATCTGCATCATTACGAGCAAGAAATTCGACACTGGCTTATAACTTCAAGTATTTTGATTACACAACAAAGGATCAGGTGCTCGTACGCGACACAATTCTTAACACAGAAGGTGATAAAGGAACAATCAAATTGCCTTTGAGTCTTGGAGTTGGAATCGCTGCAAAAAAGGGAAATCAATGGTTGATTGGCGCCGACTTTAATCTTCAAAACTGGAAAGACTATTCTGCATTTGGACAGAATGATTCGCTCTCCGACAGTTGGAGAGTAGGAGCCGGTGTTCAGTTTACGCCGAATGATCGAGCGCTGAAATCCTATTTGAAAGTAGTGCAATACCGAATCGGTGTTCATTACGCTCAGACATTTTTACAGCTCAATCAAACCCAATTGAATGAAACAGGAGTATCTCTCGGACTTGGATTCCCGATTCGTCGTGCCGGAACTACTGTTCAATTCTCTGCCGAGGCAGGAGTCAGAGGGACTACTGAAAATAATCTGATCCGTGAAAATTACATTCGGTTTACTCTCGGCTTCACATTGAATGATCGCTGGTTCCTCAAACCTAAATACGATTAATACACACACGTGTAATCAGAACAGTCCCGCAGATTGAGTCGATAAAATCCTGTTCTGAAACATTCTTCCTCCCGGATTGTTATTTTCTGCGAATTCATGATTGAAAATTCAAAACGTCGTATTGCTGTCTGGCTTTTCTCCGGATGTTTCCTGATTTTCGCGATGGTCGTCATAGGCGGTATCACCCGCCTTACAGGTTCAGGGCTTTCCATTACGGAATGGAATGTAATCATGGGCGCAATTCCTCCCATGAACGATGCTGAATGGCAGGAAGCTTTTCAAAAGTATCAACAGATTCCACAGTTCCAGAAGATCAATTCACATTTTGTGTTGGATGATTTTAAAGCGATTTTCCTCTGGGAATATCTGCACCGCCTTGTAGGCCGATTAATCGGAGTTGTTTTCATCATTCCTTTTTTATGGTTTCTTATAAAAAAGCAAATGGACAAGCCAATGATTAGAAAGGCATTGTTTCTCTTTGCCCTTGGCGGTCTTCAGGGTTTTCTGGGATGGTTTATGGTGAAGAGCGGACTCACCGAAAGGACAAGTGTTAGCCATATCCGTCTGGCAATTCACCTGATGGCAGCATTTATCACCTTTGGATTCACTTTCTGGTATGCCCTGGAGTTGATTTATCCTCGCACAGGTAAGGCTCAGAATGGCGATAGTAAGTTGATTCGAACCGTATTCGGACTGATCATTGTTCAAATTGTTTATGGTGCTTTTGTTGCAGGATTGCATGCAGGTAAAATGTACAATACCTGGCCATTGATGGATGGACAACTTGTTCCAACAGGAATAGTAAGTTCAAATTCCTTCCTTGACAATATCACCGGCAATCAGGTGATGGTTCAGTTTCTTCACAGAACATTTGCCTTTATAATATTTTTCTCAGTGATATACCTGTGGTTCACTTATCGCAAAAAAATGTTGTCAAAAAATCAAAGCAGAAGTTTGAATTTTCTTCTGGTCGCGGTTTTTATCCAGGTCATTCTCGGGATCCTTACATTGCTGTCTCAGGTAGAAATTACGCTTGCTTCACTGCACCAGATCGGAGCTTTCTTCTTATTCAGTGCTACTATTTTTCTTTTGTATCAATTTCGATCAGCGGAAAAATATCCTGGATAATTATTCCCCGGATGATTTACAATGCGATCTGAAATCCGATATCAGCCAGCCATTCAAGACAAAAGAAATGGTGATTGGCTCTTGCGTCATCTACAGTTAGTACATTGGTGTAATTCGCGAATGTTCCTTTGAAACCTGTTTCAAAGAACAAATGCTTCCTGTATTCATATCTAAGACTGCCCTCAACGCCGAAAATATATCCTGCAACGTGGTAGTAATTATTTTGCCTTTTACCAAACAAACTTACATCGCTCTGCGGAATAACAATTCCAAGACCTGGTTTTACAACACCCTGTAGTCGGTGAGATCCGGATTTACTGGCAAGGAACTGATGACGTTTCAGCAAAGAAATCATTAAAAAGTTTGCTCCATTTGTATGTTCAAATTTTAGAAAACGGACACCAAGTACAGTATCCTTATCGACATATTCACCTCTGATGTTTCCTTCTATATGAGCGGTCTGATTCTGTATCATGATATATTTAGCATGATCAAACGAAAGTTCCAGACCAAGGCTTTTATCTTTCCTGAAATAATACCCAAATCGATAAACGTACTGAGGAATGGAAAGATCAACATCAAAAATGTGGTCCAGTTTCGGAAGGTCTTTTGCCTTCACATCTTTAACGGTGAATGAATAGTTGTCAGCACCTTTGCTCTCAAAATGCAAATCACTTTTTGAAAACCAGTCTTTATTGTATCCCCAGCAAAAATAAAAGGAACCTTTTTCCTTTTTTGCCTTTTCAGGAAGCGGAGCGTTTTGCGCCAGGAGAGTAGTGCCTGACAGACTAATCAGAAGAACAAGAGCCGGAATAAATCGCATGTTGGAATTAATTTGGAAGCAAATGTAAACAACAAAACTTTATGACAATTCAAATTAAATAATTGCCGGAAAGGTTTTGAAACAGGAAGTTAAAATGGAAATGCTGTTTTATTTCCAGCGAAAGCTTGCAACCATATGGTCGATGTCCGCAGAAAGAAATTCATTAACAGGAGCAAGAGAGTCGGGGTTGGGAATGGCATAAAAATACAGTGAGCCCCGCAGAAAATGATTGGTGCTGTCGGTCAGATAAAACTGTACAGAGGAAGCGGCGCTGCCTTTTACATGGTAAATATTGCCGTACACCCTGTTAGTCTGGTCCGAAATTGTTTGTTCTTCGATCCCTGATGCTTTTGGGATGTGTTTAAAAGAAAGCGACCTGCTATCTTCAATAAATTTTTTTATATCGTTATGGACTGGTTTATAGCTTAAATAAACGTTCGCTCTGAACTGAAGATACTCAATATTCATCCAGCAGGGTTCAGCGCGCGGTGAGGGATCCTTTGTAACCTCAGAATAGGTGGGTATATCAAAAAGGAATGGACAGTCGGAAGGATTGTACGTTTTGTAAGTTTTTTCGGGAAGTGCAATCCGGAAATACCCTCTGGGTTTTGGAACATAATCCTGATCGCATGAGCTGAGACTCAAGACAAACAAGAGAGGAATGAGAACGATCAGCCCCAAATGATTTCCTTCTTCATTGCTCTTTTCACGAAGGTCAGGCAATGTGATTTTTACTCTTTTGATTCTTTTTCTGTCGGCAGACTCTATGGTGAATAATATTCCTTCATGAGAAATGACCTCATTACGAAATGGAATACTTCCTTTCTTTTCAAGAATAAACCCGGCAAGCGTTTCAACATCGGCATCGCCGGTATCAAATATTTCTCTGTCCAGTTCAGTGACCCGACAAAGATCATTCAAAAGAGTTTTGCCTTCAAAAACATAGTTCTGATCATCCAGTTTGGAGTAAAAAACTTCGTCGTCGTCAAATTCATCATTTATTTCACCAACAATTTCTTCCAGTACATCCTCCATTGTCGCTATACCCGATGTTCCTCCGTATTCATCTACAACTATAGCAAGATGGATTTTCTTTTCCTGGAATTCCTGCAGCAGATCGTTGATCTTTTTACTTTCAGGTACAAAATAAGCCGGACGTACAAGTTTTAACCAATTAAAGCCTGCATCATCCTGTTTGTCGAGATAAGGCAGCAGATCTTTAATGTAAAGCACGCCAATTACTGTGTCGAATGATCCCTCAAAAACAGGCACACGTGAATATTTGTTCTCGACAATAATTGGAAAGATTTCAGGGAAGGTCAGGTCTTTGTCAAACGCAACTACATCCATCCTGGATTTCATAATCTGTCGTACATCTATATTCCCAAAACGTGCGATTCCCTTCAGAATTTTCTTTTCATCATCCGGAGTGTTCTTGTCGGTGGTCACATCAATCGCATGCGTAAGCTCATCCATGGATACATCATACCCTTTGTGGATCATCCTCTTGTCGACAATGGATGTTGAAAATACCAGGAGGCTACTAATTGGTCTCAGGATTTTATCTACCACAAAAACAGGGATAGCGCTGTATTGCGAAAAAGAAAGCGCGTTTTGAGTCGCGTAAACTTTAGGCATAACCTCACAAAACAGGACGATCACAAAAGTTACTGCGACAACCTGAATCAGAAATCCAACTGTTTCATGATGTGTAAAGTTGAAAATCTGTGAAATCATCAGTGATGAAATCACAACGATGGCAATGTTGATGAAGTTTACCGTGATCAGCAATGTGGCAAGAAGTCGTTTTGGTTTTTCCAGTAAGCGATACACAATACGTGAGGCGCTGCTGTCGGCTTCTTTGAGGGTAAAAAGTTGAACCGGGTTGATGGCAAAAAATGCCGTTTCAGCCCCTGAAAAGAATCCCGAAAGTAAAAGCAGGGAAGCAAGTACAATAGATTCAATGATAAACCCGATGGATAGGGTAAAGGAAGGATTAAGATAGGAAGGCGAATCCTGCAAAAGTATCAGCAAAGGGCAACTACCAGGGTCCACAGTGTTTTTGAAGTTAGGAAATGGAGGAAATTACTAATCCGGGCGTAAAGCTACAAAAAAGCTTTACGCCCGAAAATAGTCATTCTTATCAGAATGGCAGATCGTCGGAAGGAACGGCGGTTGGAAGCGGATTTTCATTCGCTGCCGGTTCAGGAACCTTGCCTTCAGATTCATTGCCGCGCTGGCCTCCGCCTAGCATGGTCATGTTGTCCGCGACAATTTCCGTGAACCATTTCTTGTTATTTTCCTCACCATAACTCCGTGTACGGATTTTCCCTTCGATGTATAATTTATTGCCTTTGCGAACCCACTTTTCAGCAATTTCCGCAAGTCCTCGCCAGAGAACAATGTTGTGCCATTCGGTAGTTTCAACTTTCTGGCCTTCTTTATTTTTATAAGTTTCACTGGTAGCCAGTGGAAACCTTGCAACCGGAACGCCTCCTTCAAGGTACCTTACTTCAGGATCCTTGCCGACATTTCCAATTAAAATCACTTTGTTTACTCCGCTCATGGGATTTGTTTTTTTTAGTTAGAGATTCTTGAATTAATATGTTTGGATTACCATGGTCTGAACAGGGATTCATTTTTCAAAATGAAATTGTTTCATCAGAAGAATGAATGAATTTAGTTCGACAAAGATAAGTCCTGTGCTGCCTGTATAAAAACTGTTAAAGCAGGTTTCTTTTTTACCCTTAATTCATGAGAATTAATTATCATGAATAAGAGTGATGTATTCTCTATAAAGATAAGTATAAAATTTGAAAAAAAAGGTTCGCTTTTAAGAGTCAAAGTCGAAGATTTTGTATCACTGTCGCGGTCTCAAATTTACGACTCACAATAACTCGCTTTCTTCGAGATATTTTTCTGTGAGTCGGGGAACAGCGTATTTTTGCAAGGTTTTTGAATTTACTTTTTTCCATTCTTTTTGCGGCTTGAATGTTCTCCCATTCAATGGACGAAGTGCAATGAACCTTGCATAGATTGTTTGATGACTCAATAAATGTTTCTTTTCTGAACTGATACTCTCAATAATCATTGGGTGTTTAGAAGACCACGCTTTCCACTCTTTTGATTTGAAGAAATCGGTTTCGGAGGTTTTTTTTGTTAATTCAAGCAATGGGAAATCATAAAGATGTATCCAGATATCTTTCTCTATTCGTTTGTGGAGGTAAAAGGAATTTCCCTCTTTGATGACAAGGTAGTTGAAGAACCGCTTCCGTACTTTTTGGTTTTTCTCTTTTATGGGCAGGTTTGAGACTTCATTATTTTCAAATGCGTAACACGATGTCTGTAATGGACAGGAGTTGCAATCAGGATTCACGGGTTTGCATTGCTTTGATCCAAACTCCATAATAGCCTGGTTGAAATCATGCGGCGGGAATTTCTGCATCAAATCAAAAGCGAGTTGTCGGAATTCTTTTTTAGCTTTTCCGGAATCTATCGGTGTGCGTATACCAAAATACCGGCTTAATAAACGAAATACATTTCCGTCTACCACTGGCTCTTTCAGATCGAAGGCAAACGAAGCAATCGCGGCAGCGGTGTATTCT
>CAYMMN010000071.1:0-11888 GCA_964391495.1 uncultured Flavobacteriales bacterium
GGATCGGGAAGGATGGAAAGGGGCAAGGGTGGGGAATCCAGCCTTGTGCGAGAGGTTAATAAATACTCCTATAATCAACAGAGATTTATTATTTATATAGGGCTATTAATAATAGTTTGTTGGATTATTTATTTTATGTAAATTTTTCAAGTATAAAAATAAGCAAAGCTGTAAATAACACTGCTGCTGCTGTAATTAATGTATTCCTATTTTCATCCTTTGAAATCCATTTTTTAAATCTTTCTTTTCTCTCTATTGATTTCCAATTTTTGTATTGTTCATTGCTGAATCTAATAATATTTGATTCGTTATATGGGTCTTGACCTAAATACGTATAATTCTCTTTAATCCAATATTCAAATAATAAAAACATCACTCCAATTTGGTAGTCTGCCATGTTTCTTGGAAATGATTTAACCTTCCTTCGCTCCATTAAATTATAGTAAATTCTTTTAAATTTTTTTTCCTCTTCTGTTTCCATCCCCCGAATCTACAAAACAAACCCCTTCACTCAAAGAGGAGCTAACAGTGAATGGATTCGCTTAACGATAATCGAAATTATAGGATCAAGAAAAAGGCTTTAGATTAAAATTTGAATGCTGGCTTTGTCCTATAATTAATATTATGTTAAGTTGTAATATGGATGATATTGAGGCCTTTACTTCGATTCCTTGCAGGATTCAGGGTTCAGACTTTATATAAATAACAAAAGAGCAGAATTTTGCTTCTGCTCCTTCAAGATTCATTTCAAGGGAAATTACTTAGCCTCCAGCTGTGCTTTTATCTTGTTATACTTTTCTGTTTCGTTGGTTCTGGCATACAGTAATTTCAGGATCTGCAAAGTTGATTTGTACAGGCTCTGGTCATCCTCTGTTTTCTTCGGATTCAGTTCAAGTGACTTTTCCAGGTATGGCGCCGCTGATCTGAATTTCTCTTCAAAGACCTTTTTTGCTTTTTCAAATTCCTCATTCGATTTCAAGGAATTTGCCGCATTCGCCTTCTCTGCTCCCTGATTAAAATAGATGACACCAAGGTTGTAATTCGCATCCATCAGGTCCGGGTTAATTTCAATGGCTTTTTTATAATCAGCAATTGCTTTATCCAATTCCTTTTTGCCTTCATACAATGAAGCCCTCGTAAAATAAAGATTCTCATTGTCAGGCGCACTTTCAATGGATTCATTCAGTTTGGTGATCAGTTCTTCTGTTCTTCCGGTGAGGATGTACAAACGGATTTCTTCATTCATCAATGAAGAATTATCGTCAAACAAGGCTCTGCCTTTGGCAATGGACTCCATCGCTTTTGTAGTGTCTTTGTCTTCAAGATTCAAACGGCTCATGTACAGATAAATTTTTGGATCATTAAATTTCATATCCATTAATTTCTGAACGTACTGTTTAGCCTTTTCATTGTCTTTTGCTTTAATGGCATTAAAGTAAAGATTCTTGTAAACGATTTCAGTTGTAATATTATTTCGCTTCAGGTTATTGTCTTTATCTAATGGTAATATGTCCAATACCAATTGATACAAACGACTTGCTTTGGCAGATTCACCTTTTGAATACGCTTCTATCCCTTTATTAAAAGCCCCGATACCTGCAACCCAGACAAGTTTGTTGCAATCGTCTTTGTAATTTTCTTTGGTATCTGTTTTAAGACAATTCAGAAAGCCGATAGCGGCTTTTTCAGCTGCATCAGGATCCAACCCGTTAGCATTGGCGGCTGAATCATTATAGATCTCCAGATAAATTTTTCCCTGGTAATACCACATTTTCGGATTGTTCGCCGTGGATTCGTTCTGCCCTGCCATATCAATAAACTTTTTAGCTCCCGGAAGATCTTTATTGTTTAATGAATTGGCCGCACTCTGCACATTGAAATTTTGTGCAAAAGTCTGAAGGGAAATAATCGTAAACAGTAAAAGCAACTTTATTTTCATGAGTGTCTTTTGTTTTATTAATTCGGTAGTTAAAGATTCACAGGATTTTATTTGCTGAAACAAATCAACAATCCAAAATCAACAATCTTCAATCCAATTATTCGAGATCTACGTCTTTGATTTTTCCGTATCCAAGTTTCTCCAATTTATCCTTCAATGTATATCGGTTCCCAACAATCATGATCACCATATTGTCAGGATTCAGGTATTTTGCGGCAAGACTGTTCATGTCTTCTTTTGTCATTTCCTTTAGTATCTGAGCCTGCTTGACGGTAAAATCAGTAGGCAAATCATATTGAACGATTCGTGAAAGGAAGTTTGCCTTTTGGAACGGTGATTCGTAGCGAAGAGCTTCACTATTCAGAATTGAATTTCTGGTGAATGCAACTTCTTCATCAGTCAATCCTTTGGCTTTGTAGTTTTTAATCTCTTTCATGATTTCAGTAACACAGGAATCAGTGGCGGTTCTTCGCACACTGGCAGAAACGGTAAAAGTTCCGGGGTATTTCGTTGCTTGAAATCCTGAACGTATTCCATAAGTATACCCTTTTTCTTCACGAAGGTTCAGGTTCAGTCGGCTGTTGAATGCGCCACCCAATGCGAAGTTCATGACATTTGATTTGAAGAAATCACCGGTCGCGTCATAGCTTGAAGAAAGATGACCAATCATCAATACTGATTGTGGCGCATCATCCTTGTTTGCAAAATAAATTGTTGTTGGCGCTGAAGATGGTGCTACAGAAATCTCCGGAAGTTTAACCGGTTTAGATTCCCATTTTTCAAGGAATGACAACTTCGGAATAATTTGACTCTCGCTGATATCTCCAACAATTACCAGGCTGGCCACTGCAGGTGAATAGTATTGCTGATAATAATTTTTCAAATCATCAATAGACAGCTTTCTGATATTTTTTTCAGTTGGGTAAGCACCAAGGACAGTATTTCCATAAATGAGATTCTTATACAATTTATCTGCAGTTTCATCCGCTTGCTTACGTTCGTTTGCAAGAGATTCGATGTATTGTTTTTTTACACGTTTAAAATCAGCAGGATCAAAACGTGGATGCAACAATTTTTCCTCCAGCAATTTCAATGTCGCATCAATGTTTTTGGTGAGAGATTGCACAACAACAGTTGTGTTTTCTTTGCCACCTTCAAATTGTATGCTGCTTCCCAGTTTATCCAGCTCCGCGCTGATCTGTTCTGTGGTAAAGTTCTGAGTACCTTCATTCATCAAGCCGGCTGTGAATTCGGCAATTCCGGCTTTTTTAGGATCTTCAGTAAATAAAATGTTTCCACCTTTAATGGTGAGCAACATCACAACTTTTGGAGTTTGTGTTTGAGTGCCAATAATTTTTAATCCGTTTTTCAATTGCTGTGAATACGATTGAGGAATAACAGGAGCTTTTGGAGCACCTGCAGCCGGGCGTTTGCTTCGGTCAAAATTGTCTTTCGCTTTCACATAAGTGAGTCCCTTGTATTCCGCATCATCATTTGCTTTCAGGTTCGCGTTTGGATTTACACTTTTCACAGAATCCTTTGACATCGGATCTTTCGGATATACGTTTACTATCGCCGCATATTTGTCCTTTATATATTTATTGAAAACTCTGACAATATCTTCCTTTGTTACTTTTGTAAAGCGATCCAGTTCATCTGTAAGATTGTAGGGTCTTCCTACAAAAAGTTGCCATTCTGTAAGCAAAGCTGCTTTTCCCATAGTTGTGGAAATTTCATCAATGATTTCAGATTCTTTCCCGGATTTTACGCGTTGTAATGCTTCGTCTGTAATTCCGGTAGTTTCAAATTCAGTAATAGTTTCGTGAATCTTCTTTTCCGTTTCATTGAAGTCCTTTCCAATTTCCGCGGGATTCATACTTGGGTATGCGACTACAATGATGTTCATTTCACCGGCCAGTTCACTTCCTTCATACCCTACTCCTGCCTGGATAGCTTTTTCATTTTTTACGAAATTTTTGTAAAAAATGGAGTTATTCCCCTCCCCCATCATTTTCGCCAGCAACATCAGAGGAGCTTCATCTCTGTGAAATTTTGGAACTGTAGGATACACCATCAGGGTCAGAGGAAGGTAAACGTTATCTACATAATTTGCATATTGATCAACCGACAGGATCGGCGCTGGTACTTTAAGTTTTTTCACTTCCGGAGAAGCGGGAATAGTACTGAAATATTTATCTGCTAAAGCGATTGCATCCTTTGTATTTACATCGCCTGAAATTGTCAGGATGGCGTTGTTTGGTCCATACCAACGTAGGAAAAAATTCTTCAGATCATCGACTGTTACGCGGTTGAGGTCATCCACATATCCAATGACAGGCCAACTGTAAGGATGTCCGGGAGGATAAAGAATCTGATTGATGGTTTCTACAAAAGCCATTGCGTAAGGCTGGTTCTCCACATTCTGAGATTTTTCATTTTTCACTGTTGAGCGCTGAATTTCAAATTTCGCTTTCGTAACAGAATCCAGAAGAAATCCCATTCTGTCAGCTTCCAGCCAAAGAGCTACTTCAAGATTATTACTTGGGATAATTTCATAGTAATTCGTGACATCTCTTTCGGTGTTACCATTCATGTTTCCACCGGCTTCACTGATAATTTTGAAATGCTCTTTATCTTTTACATGATCTGAACCTTCAAACATCATGTGTTCAAAAAAGTGTGCAAATCCTGACTTACCAATACTTTCACGGGCAGAACCAACATGATAGGTGATGCGGACAGTGACCAGAGGATTGGTGTGATCTTCGTGTACAAGAATGGTAAGACCGTTACTGAGTTTCCATTTTTCAAATGGAATTGTCATACCGGCTCCTTGTTCCACTTTTTCAACCAATTGAGGTTGTGCCAGAACTGTACCTGCTGAGAGTACAAAGAATAGTAAGAACCAATTTGAAAGGCATTTCATGGTTTTCATGTTAGCGTTTAGATGTTAGTTGGAATATTGAATGAATGAGTTTTAGTAAAATATAGTTGGGCATGGTAAAATACACGAATCGCAAAGCAGCGACACATTTGAATCTTTCTGTTTTATTCAATTGCATACCTGATTTGTATACCCGCGATTATTTTAAATTGTCCAGTTTGGCTTTGACCATATTGTACTTTTCGGTTTCCTTTGTCCGGAAATACAAGAGTTTAAGGGAACTAAGTGTTCCATTGTCATTTGGATTTAGCTCCAGTGCTTTTTCAAGAAAAGGTTCTGACTGTTTATACTTGTTATCAAATTCAATTTTAGCCTTATCATATTCAGTAACGGATTTTAATGCATTTGCATTATTTTCCATTTCCGAAGCTTTGTTAAAATAATAGGCTCCCAAATTGAAATTTAGTTCGAAACTGTTAGGGTTGATCAATAAACCTTTTTTATAATAATCTTCAGCCTTTTTGGAATACTCTTCTGTTTCCGCGGTTTTGGCTTTCTCATTCCCCTTTTCATCTTTCGGATGTGCCATGTTATCATAGGCATTTCCCAAGGCGAGATATAAGTTTTGGTTCTGAGGATCTTTTACAATCGCGCTTTCCATAGACCCAATGGCTTCTTGCTGTCTGTTGGAAGCAAGCATGATATTAATTTCAGCAAGCAGCAATCGCAATGTATCGGGGAAAAGTTTGCGGGCTTCCTGAAGTGTTTTCAGTGCATTGGTTGTATCCTTTTCTTCGAGGTAAATATTTGAAAGTGCAAGAAAGATATGATCATCATTGAACTTCATTGATGTAAGCTGACCATAATATAGTTTAGCCTTCTCTTTGTTACCGGCATTTTCCGCGGAGATAGCTGAATTCAAAGTTACCGTTGTATCCCCGGGACTCAGTTTGAGTACATACTCAAAATTGCTCAGCGCCTTTGTGAAATTTCCTCCGTTGAAATCAGATACACCTTCGCTAAATATTAATTGCTTGGCCTGGGGAATCCTGAATCCATTGATTTCATCAGCCCATTCATTTTTGGGATCCAGTTCATTGGCCTTTTGAAAACTTTCAACAGCTGTTTGAAGACACTGATTACACAAACTTTTGAAACTTTCATTACCGTGAAGGGCAGTGTAAATGAGGCCACGATAATACCAGGCTTCAGCCATGGTTTTCGACTGTTCATTCAAAACAGCTTCATCGATCGCCTCCTTGGCCTTATCGTACTGCTTGTATGGCTCCTTATAAAAATTGTATGCGCTGCGGACTTTTGATTTTTGAGAGAGCGCGATACCTGTGGAAATCAAAATTGTTATCAGTACCAAACTGATTCGTTTCATTTTTCAGAGGTGTATAATTGGTTAAACAATCGGATCGATTCCTTCCGGGTTTTCAGTGGATTCATCAGCTGCAGGAGAATTTGTATCCTCTCCGTTATCTGAATCAGGAAGTTCTGTAATCACGGTTCCCATTTCCGCTTTTTTCTCTTCCTCATCCACCTCCACTTTTGCAACTGATGCGATAGCGTCATCATCATCCAGACGGATCAGACGAACACCCTGAGTGGCTCTGCCCATTACCCGGAGTTCTACCACCTTCATACGGATGGTAATGCCGGATTTATTGATGATCATCAGATCGTCGTCATCTTCCACAACTTTGATTGCAATAAGGTCTCCCGTTTTATCAGTGACATTGATCGTCTTTACACCTTTTGCACCACGGTTGGTTTTCCGGTATTCTTCAACTTCAGAACGTTTTCCGTATCCTTTTTCAGAAACAACAAGTACAGTTTCTTTTTCAGGATCATTTACACAAACCATTCCAATCACTGCATCATCTTTCTCATCGAGAGTCACACCTTTCACACCGATTGAATTTCTACCTACAGGACGTACAGTTTCTTCATTGAAACGAACCAGCTTTCCTTTTCGGGTTGCCAGCATGATTTCCTGCTTGCCATTTGTGAGCCTTGCTTCAAGTAAAGAATCACCATCCTCAATGTTGATTGCATTGATTCCCGACAGACGCGGGCGGGAATATGCTTCCAGTGAAGTCTTTTTGATGGTACCGTTCAGGGTACACATTGTAATGAAATTGTTGTTGATGTATTCTACGTCTTCCAGGTTTTTTACATTGATGAAGGCTCTTACTTTATCATCAGGAGGAATACTGATCAGGTTCTGTATAGCTCTTCCCTTTGAGGTTTTATTTCCTTCAGGGATTTCATATACTTTTAACCAGAAACAGCGTCCTTTTTCAGTAAAGAAGAGCATGTAATTATGCGTTGAAGCGACATAGATGTGCTCGACAAAATCCTCTTCCCGGGTTGAACTGCCTTTTGCTCTTCTTCCACCCCTTCCCTGCGTCCGGTATTCAGTCAACAAAGTACGTTTTACATAACCGAAATGCGAGATGGTGATGACCACATCTTCATCAGCGATTAGTTCCTCCATGGAAATGTCATCGCCTGCAAAAACAATTTCTGTGCGTCGTTCGTCACCGTACTTTTCCTTCATTTCGATCATCTCGTCACGAATGATTTCCATACGGAGATCTTCATTCGCGAGTACATCACGGTAATATTCGATGAGTTTCATCAACTCATTGTATTCATCACGTATTTTGTCTCTTTCCAGTCCGGTGAGACGTTGCAAACGCATTTCAAGGATAGCCTTTGCCTGGATTTCACTCAACTGGAATTGAGTCATCAATCCTTCCTGAGCGATATTGGGAGTTTGCGAAGCACGGATCAGGGCAATCACTTCATCCAGGTGATCAAGAGCGATAAGCAATCCTTCCAGGATATGCGCACGTTTTTCTGCCTCACGAAGTTCGTACTGTGTTCTGCGAATAACAACTTCATGCCGGTGATTTACATAGTGTACAATCTGATCTTGCAGATTCAGGGTCATTGGTCGGCCATGAACAAGAGCAACGTTATTGACACTGAAGGAAGACTGGAGTGAAGTGTATTTATAAAGATTATTCAGGACAACATTTGCAATAGCATCACGTCTCAATTCGTAAACGACACGGATTCCTTCTCTGTCACTTTCATCGCGAATATCTGTAATGCCGTCGATCTTCTTCTCGTTGATAAGATCCGCGGTACGTTTAATCATTTCCGCTTTATTGACCTGGTAAGGTACTTCCGTTACAATGATTCGTTCTTTACCATTTGGCGTCGTTTCAATTGTCGTACGTGCACGCAATACAATGCGGCCACGACCTGTATGATATGCTTCCTTCACTCCGGCATATCCGTAAATAATTCCGGCTGTCGGGAAATCAGGAGCTTTTACATATTTCATTAATTCATCAATAGTGATATCACGATTCGCGATGTATGCGATAATACCTTCAATCACTTCGGTGATATTATGCGGAGCCATGTTGGTAGCCATTCCGACAGCGATACCGGAAGCTCCATTTACCAGGAGGTTTGGTATTTTTGAAGGAAGCACGGTAGGTTCCTGCAAGGAGTCGTCAAAATTCAGAGTGAAATCAACAGTTTCCTTATCAATGTCGAGGAGCATGTCTTCCGCGATCTTTTTCAGCCTTGCTTCTGTATATCGCATCGCTGCAGGAGAATCGCCATCCATGGATCCAAAGTTTCCCTGGCCATCAATCAAAGGGTAGCGTAAGCTCCACTCCTGCGCCATCCTGACCATCGCGTCATACACCGATCCATCTCCATGCGGGTGATATTTACCCAAAACTTCCCCGACAATACGGGCAGATTTTTTATAGGGTCTGTTACTCAAAACTCCGAGATCCAGCATCCCGTAAAGCACCCTTCTGTGAACCGGTTTCAAACCATCACGCACATCCGGCAAAGCACGGGAAACAATAACCGACATCGAATAATCGATGTAGGCGGTCTTCATTTCTTCTTCGATATTAATCGGAATAATTTTCTCTCCTTCAACCATATATGATTATTGAATAAAGTAATTAGAATGTTCTGCCAAATCCGCTGTAACAGGCCTCAAATCTCTTTTGATTTTTTTCCCGGAAAATCCGAAATAATTGATTTCCCGGACCGTTTAAAACCGTAAGAATTCGATCGGTTTTCAGCTTTTTGACAGGTTGACGAAGGTACTAAAATCCCTGTAATTTCGATGTATATTAACAAACAGAAAAGTGTTGAAAAGTAGAACTGACCGTTTGGCAGATACTCGGCAATTGCACGTTAATTGCAAACTGAAGAAATCAATCGCCAATTTTGTTTATAACTTGCATAAAATTGGGCGAACCTAAAAGACACCTAACCGTTATACAAAGAAAACAAGTTTATGGAAGCTAAATTTTCTCCCCGTGTCAAGGATGTAATAACCTTCAGCCGTGAAGAAGCTCTTCGGCTGGGTCATGATTATATCGGCACCGAACACCTTTTGCTTGGACTCATCCGCGAAGGGGAAGGCATGGCAATAAAGATCCTCAAATCACTTGGTATCAACCTGAATGAATTGAGAAAGTCCGTCGAGAATTCTGTCAAAGGAAGTTCTGCCTCAATCAATAACCTGAGCAATATACCACTGACCAAACAAGCTGAAAAAGCTCTGAAAATCACCTATCTGGAAGCGAAAGTTTTCAAAAGTGATGTCATTGGTACGGAGCATCTGTTGTTATCGATTTTGAAAGACGAAGACAATATTGCCACACAGATTCTGAATCAGTATGGTATTAACTACGATATCGTGAAAGAAGAACTGGACATTATCAAATCTAATTTTAAATCAGAAGCACCTCAGAATCCGAACGAAGATGATCCTTACGCGAAGGATGATGAAGGCGGCAGTGGCGGCGGAATGAGCGGAAAGAAGTCTTCGGATTCTAAATCCAAAACTCCGGTTTTGGACAACTTCGGCAGAGATCTTACAAAAGCTGCAGAAGAAGGTCGCCTCGACCCTATCGTTGGCCGTGAAAAGGAAATTGAACGTGTTTCTCAGATCCTGTCACGTCGTAAAAAGAACAATCCTATTCTTATTGGTGAGCCGGGTGTTGGTAAATCAGCCATTGCTGAAGGTCTTGCACTCCGTATCGTTCAACGCAAAGTATCCAGGGTTCTTTTCAATAAACGAATTGTAACACTTGATCTTGCTTCTCTTGTTGCGGGAACAAAATACCGTGGACAATTCGAAGAGCGAATGAAAGCTGTGATGAATGAACTCGAAAAATCTCCGGATGTAATCCTGTTCATTGATGAAATTCATACCATCATCGGTGCCGGCGGTGCTTCAGGTTCTCTGGATGCATCAAATATGTTTAAACCGGCTTTGGCTCGCGGTGAAATCCAATGTATCGGTGCCACTACACTTGATGAATATCGTCAGTATATAGAAAAAGATGGTGCACTGGATCGTCGTTTCCAACGGGTACTTGTAGAACCTGCTTCTATTGATGAGTCTCTCGAGATTCTGAACAATATAAAAGAGCGTTATGAAGAGCACCACAATGTGAACTTCACACCTGAAGCGATTAAGGCTTGTGTGACCCTCACTTCCCGATACATTACAGACAGATTCCTCCCTGATAAAGCGATTGACGCTTTGGATGAATCCGGTAGCCGTGTACACATTACAAACATTCATGTACCAAAGAACATTCTGGATCTGGAAGGCAAAGTAGCGGATATTAAGAATGAAAAGAATCGCGTGGTTCGCAGTCAGAAATATGAAGAAGCTGCAAAATTACGGGATACTGAAAAGCAATTGCTCGAGCAACTTGAAGTTGCAAAGAAGCAATGGGAAGAAGAAACAAAGAACCACCGTTATACAGTAACTGAACAGGATGTCGCTGAAGTTGTTGCCATGATGACCGGTATTCCGGTAACTCGTGTGGCCCAAACAGAAAGCCACCGATTGGTGAAGATGGCTGATGAATTACGTGGTAAGGTAATCGGACAAGATGACGCAATTGCTAAGGTGGTAAAAGCCATTCAACGTAATCGCGCCGGATTAAAAGATCCGAACAAACCAATTGGTACGTTCATCTTCCTTGGTCCTACCGGTGTTGGTAAGACAGAACTTGCAAAAGTTATCGCGAAATATTTGTTTGATTCAGAAGATGCGTTGATTCGTATCGATATGAGTGAATACATGGAGAAATTCGCGGTTTCCCGATTAATTGGAGCGCCTCCGGGATATGTTGGTTATGAAGAAGGCGGACAATTGACTGAGAAAGTTCGTCGCAAACCTTACTCTGTAGTATTGCTGGATGAAATAGAAAAAGCACATCCGGATATCTTCAACCTCCTCCTCCAGGTATTGGATGAAGGTACATTAACCGATAGTCTTGGCCGTAAGGTTGATTTCAAAAATACCATCATGATCATGACATCCAATATTGGTTCCCGCCAATTGAAGGATTTCGGACAGGGTGTCGGATTCCAGACTACCGCTAAGACAACTCAGGCTGATGAGCATTCACGTGGCGTCATTGAAAATGCTTTGAAGAAAGCATTTGCTCCGGAATTCCTCAACCGTATTGATGATGTGGTCATGTTCAACTCTCTCAGTAAAGAAGACATCCACAAAATCATCGATGTTGAACTGGTTCACCTCTACAAACGTGTGATTGAACTGGGTTACAAACTTCAGCTGACGGATGAAGCAAAAGATTTCATTTCTGAAAGAGGTTATGATGTAAATTATGGTGCTCGCCCGTTGAAACGCGCCATCCAGAAATACCTTGAAGATCCTCTGGCTGAAGAAATCATCAAAGCCGAAATGACCGAAGGTGATATTCTTGAAGTGAATTTTGACAAGGAAACTTCTACTCTCAAAATTCATGTAATCAAAGCAAATGTTCCTCCTCCTGCCAAAACCGGCACAGGAAGAAAGAAAAAAGATCAGGAATAATCTATCCTGAAATACAAAAAAAAACGCGGGGTTCTCCCGCGTTTTTTTTATGCCTTATTTTTTATTTCCATTTAAGAATTCCCGAATTTCTCCATTACTTCAAAACTGATACCGGTTGTTGAGTAACCACCGTCGTGATACAGATTTTGCAT
>CAYMMN010000072.1:0-11741 GCA_964391495.1 uncultured Flavobacteriales bacterium
TATCATTGAACCTGACAACAGGAATTGATAATTCAGCGTTCATACAAAGTACTTTGAAGGTGTATCCGAATCCTGCTACTGACATGATCCAGATTGATGCATCCGCTTCAAAGACTCCGGTTCGCAGTATCAATTTGTATGATATTTCCGGTCGTCTGGTTCGTTCACTCGATCGTCTGGATGACATGAAACTCATGCTTGATGTCCGAAACCTTGACGCTGGAGCATATTTTATGAATATCAAATTTGATAGCGGAGAAGTGATAGAGAAAATCACGATCCAATAATCAACACCAATATTTTAAAAAGGGCCGCCGGAATTATTTCCGGCGGCCCTTTTTTGTTGGTAATAATTCAGATACTCGCTTTCTTTGAAAGTGGATTTGCAACTCAATGAATATTCAATACCTTTCCTCTAAATTCCTCTTCACATGTACAAATCTACCTGCCTTGTTTTCGTTTTATTATTTGTCTGCATGATTTCATCAGCGCAACGTTTCACATATTGTGGATCGGCAAGGTATGATACGGAAGTTTTTTCAACAGTAAAACTTACATCCAATATCACCTATGGTTCCAATGTGGATAATACCGGCGCAACCACAACACTAACAATGGATATTTACGAGCCCGATTCTGATACGGTGGCTGTGAGACCCCTGATTGTTTGGGCTCACGGTGGAAGTTTTATGGGTGGAACAAAAAATGACGGGGATGTTACCAGTTTGTGTAATCACTTTGCTAAGCGGGGTTATGTTTGTATTTCGATCAATTATCGTTTAGGCATCAGTATTCCCCCAAACCAGACCGGCGCGACACAAGCTGTTTACCGCGCTGTACAGGATATGAAAGCGGCTATTCGATTCATGAGAAAAGACGCGGCAACTATCAATGTATATAAAGTAGACACGAATTTTATTGTAGCGGCTGGAAGTTCCGCCGGTGCGTTTACCGCATTGCATCTCGCTTATCTGGATGATGTAAGTGAATTGCCTGCGCAAATTGATACAACAGTTTTGGGTGGAATGGAAGGCAATAGCGGTAATCCCGGTTATTCATCACAAGTCAACGCGGTTGTGAATTTATGCGGAGCATTGGGAAACAAAACATGGTTGCATCCAGGTGATGAGCCACTTTGTAGTATGCACGGTACCAATGACAATGTTGTTCCTTATGCAACCGCAATGCTGTATCTGTTGAATATCTGGTCCATCATGGTAGTCGATGGAAGTTATTCCGTGAACGATTACGCGAATACTATTGGTCTGGACAACGTGATGTATACGTATTACGGACAGGATCATGTCCCTTATGCAGGAAGTCTTGCTTACATGGATACTACTGTACGTTTCGTAAGTAATTTTCTCTACGAACAACTCGGTTGTACACCTACAGATCCACTGCCTTTGCCAAATACATTCCCGAGTACGGGTATCGCATCGGCTGTAACTGTTAGTTCTGATCTTTCCGTTTATCCAAATCCCGCTACGAATCAGTTTACAGTTGAATTGCAAAACAAAGTGGATCGGATGCTGGAAGTAAGAATCATCAATTCAACAGGACAAATCATTCAGGCCCTTCATGTTGATCAGAATGGAATTTCAATTCCTGTCAGTTCAGTAGCAAAAGGAATTTACCTGATTCAGGTTATTGGTGAAAAGAACAATTATCTGAGCAGGATCAGCTTAAATTAAAGTAGTCTTGCAAAAATAAATTGCTGTCTTACTGGTCACGTGATTGTTTAGAAAATGCCAGCGGATTAGCAGTGACTTCATCATACTCTTCACGTTTTTTCAGAATATCAATCGCGGTATAAATCGCGTCGCGCAGTGAATCTTCATTCGCTGTTCCTTTGCCGGCAATATCGTAGGCTGTCCCGTGATCCGGAGAAGTACGAATAACCGGAAGTCCTGCTGTATAATTCACTCCCGTGGAAAAACTGATGGTCTTGAACGGAACCAGTCCCTGGTCATGATACATTGCAAGCACCGCGTCAAATTTGCGGAAGGAACCCGAGCCAAAAAATCCATCAGCAGAGTAGGGACCATAAACAAAAAGTCCTTCATCAAAAGCTTTTTTTACTGCCGGCTGAATGATATCTCTTTCTTCCACACCAATCAGCCCGTTGTCTCCCGCATGCGGATTCAATCCCAACACGGCGATTCTTGGTTTACGAAAACCGAAATCACGTTTCAGTGATTTATTCATGAGCTGAAGTTTCTTCACGATTTTTTCAATCGACAAATGTGATGAAACTTCTTTTACAGGAATGTGTCCTGATACTACAGCGACACGTAATGTTTCACTCACCAGAAACATCAGGTAATCCGGGGAATCAAATTTCGCGCTCAGGTATTCTGTATGTCCCTGGAAATTGAAATCTTTATTCTGAATGGTGTGTTTGTTAATCGGTGCCGTAACAAGCACATCAATTTTTTTATCTCTCAGATCCTGTGTAGCTGCTTCAAGTGATTTGAAAGCGTGCATTCCGGAAACCTCAGTGGGTTTGCCCCAATCTACAGCGATCTCTTCTTCCCAGCAATTGACAACATTTGTCTTTCTTAAGATAACATCATTGCTGCTCTTTACAGTCTGGTATTGAAATTCGGTAAGGTTGAGAAGTTTTCGTTGCAGAGAGACCAGTTTGTTACTCGCATAAATTACAGGAGTGCAAACCTGATGCATACGGTTATCAAGAAAAGTTTTCATGACAACCTCCAGGCCGATGCCGTTTACATCGCCACAGGTTATCCCAACTTTAATTCGTCCTTCTTGTTCTGGATGACTCATTTTTTTCCTGAAAATTGATGTTGTAAAGGTAGCAGAAAAGAGCGAAGGAGAAATAGGGAATAGAGAAGGATCAGAGCGAATGAGTTATAAAAGATGCACTCACAAGGAATCTCTTCCGAAGAGAATTATATTCAATGGAAAGAGTTCATCGGTCTGACAATCAGCAATTCACAATTGCCAAAACGGATACAATACGCTAAAGTTTTCTGAAGAAATCTACCAGAAGCCGAACCGCGACACCTGTTCCGTTTTTTCCCCTGTAACTGCTGGGGGAATGAACAAAAGAAGGGCCTGCGATGTCAAAATGCATCCAGGGATAATCGGTATAACGCTGCAGGAATTTTCCGGCGGTGATGGCTCCGGCAATCGGACCACCAATATTTTTCATATCAGCAATGTCGCTGCGAATCAGATCATCGTATTCATCCCAGTATGGAAATTCAGCCAGTCGTTCATAGACAGCATTTCCGCTGTCGCGTAATTTCGAACGCATTTTTTCATCAGCAGTTCCCATGCAAACGATTCCGTATGGTCCGACTGCAGCTGCCGCGGCTCCGGTAAGCGTGGCGAAATCCATGACCAGTTCGGGTTTGTATTTTTTTGCAAAATGAAGCGCATCGGCAAGGATCATTCTTCCTTCAGCATCAGTATTCAATACTTCAACAGTATGACCACTCATCATGGTTACCACATCACCCGGAGTATAAGCGTCTCCGCCCGGACGATTGTCGGTTGCGGGAACCAACGCAATTACATGCACAGGTAATTTTAATTTGGAGATGGCATACATCGCGCAGCCTACAGCTGCTGCACCGGCCATATCGCTTTTCATGTAATCCATGGAAGTGGTAGTAGGCTTAAGACTCAAACCGCCTGTATCGTACACTACACCTTTTCCAACAAGTACAAATGGTTTTTTATTCTTCGCGTTTCTGGGCTTGTATTCCATGATGGTGAATGTGGGAGGAGCCACACTTCCCTGGTTCACAGCTAAGAGTCCACCCATTTTCAAGGCTTTGATCCTTGATTTTCCCAAAACCTGAACCTTGAATTTTGCTTCTTTTCCAAGCTTTACGAATTCAGAAGCCAGCTGGCTGGCAGATAGTCCGGATAGTGGTTCATTCACCAGGGTTCTTGCCTTGCAAACGGCATCCACAACACATTGTAATTCTTCGGTATGATGTTCACGAACAGATCTGCTTTTGATCGCGATTTCGTGCAACGAATTCTGCTCTTTTTTCTTTTCTTTCCTGTATTTCAGAAATTGATAATTGCCAAGGGCCATTCCCTCCGCGACAGCCAGCGTCGTAGCGGAGTTTCCGGCGAGATCCTGAATCACAACACGGGATAATTTCTGTTTGTTAATACTTCCCAGAAAACTATCGCCAGCCTTGCGGCATGCTTCAAGTAAACGGGTGGAATCCTTCTTATAATCAGGCTGAAACAAAATCACCAGGCGTTTGTATTGGTTGATGATGATGGTTTTACGATCAGCTTTCAGCTCTTTTTTAACAAATTCAGCTTCTTCCTTTGATAAAATTCCGGAAGGGATATTTCCATTGTCATCCAGGAGTAAAATCAGGGAGTCCCCGGCTTTTACGGATGAGGTAGTCAGGATGGTAGTCTGCATTATAAATTGTATTTTTGAAGGGCGGAAATTAGTTAAAATATTTTTGTCAGGGCTTGCCTTTCAAAAATGAAGAATTGAATTCCATTATTTCACGTTTCCGTCCTTTTTTATGAACGCAGATAATTTGCTTCAACGGGCACTAAATTTTGAATTCCTGGACAAAAAGGAAGGCCAGTATCTTTTTGAAAATGCTCCAACAGCGGAACTGATGGATGTCGCGAATGAAATGAGAAAGAAATTTCATTCGGATAACAAAGTTACCTGGATCATCGACAGAAATGTCAATACCACAAATGTATGTATCGCGAATTGTAAGTTTTGCAACTTTTACCGGATTCCCGGTCATGCCGAAGCGTATATCACAACGATCGATCAGTACAAACAAAAGGTTGATGAAACCTTTCGCTACGGAGGAGAACAATTGCTATTGCAGGGAGGTCATCATCCGGATCTTGGATTAAAGTTTTATGTTGATCTTTTCAAAGAACTGAAAAGACTTTATCCCAACCTGAAATTACATTCACTCGGACCACCCGAAATCGCGCACATTACAAAACTGGAAGGTTCAACTCATACAGAAGTGCTCAAAGCACTGATGGATGCCGGACTTGATTCATTACCTGGAGCAGGGGCGGAGATTCTCAACGATCGTGTTCGTCGTTTGATCAGCAAAGGAAAATGCACCGGACGCGAATGGCTGGATGTCATGCGTGCCGCGCATCAATTGAATCTGACCACTTCCGCGACCATGATGTTCGGTCATATTGAAACGATTGAAGAACGATTTGAACATCTTGTCTGGTTGCGTGAAGTACAAAGTGAAAAGCCTGCAAACGCAAAAGGTTTCATCGCGTTTATTCCATGGCCTTTCCAGGATGAAGGAACATTGTTACGTCGTATCAAAGGCGTACGGAACCAGGTAAGCGGTGAAGAATACATCCGGATGCTTGCACTGTGCCGTATCATGTTGCCGAATATTCAAAACATACAGGCCAGCTGGTTGACGGTTGGAAAAGAAATCGCTCAATTGTGTTTACACGGAGGAGCAAACGATTTTGGTTCCATCATGATTGAAGAGAATGTTGTTTCGGTTGCAGGAGCTCCGCATCGTTTTACTTCCAAAGGCATTCAGGATGCTATTCGTGAAGCCGGTTTCACTCCTCAATTGCGTACCCAACAATACGAATACCGTGAGCTCCCTGAACTGATGGAGCAACAGGTGATTAATTACTAATCCATTCTGAAACTGATGGTTTTGAAAAGATTTTTTTCTCTCTTTGTTCTGCTCTTCATTTTTTCGTCTCTGACCTTTGCAACGCACAACAGGGCAGGGGAGATGTATCTTACTTATATCGGCCCACCTCCGGCTTTGTATTACAAAGGAACCATTATCACTTATACAAAGACAAGTAGTTCCGCTGCCGATCGTCCGACTCTGGATTCTGTGTATTGGGGAGATGGTTCTCCGCGCGCAGTATTCGTACGAATTCAAAAAATTGATCTGGGAAACGACATCTCAAAAAATATTTACGAAGGATATCACACCTATAGCGGTAACGGAACTTTTATTTTTCATTTTGAAGATCCGAACCGGAATGCTGATGTCATCAATATTCCGAACTCCGTGGAGGTTCCATTTTATGTGGAGACGGAATTAATCATCAATCCATTTCAGGGACAACCCAACAGTACTCCTGTACTTACCTATCCTCCCATCGATCAGGGTTGCCTCAACAGAATTTTCATTCACAATCCCGGAGCTTTTGACCCGGATGGAGACAGCCTGTCATACGAACTCACTGTTTGTCGTGGGGCGAATGGAGATCCAATTCCAGGATATACTTTTCCAACAGCATCCAATTCATTCGACATTAATCCGGTTACGGGAGATCTTACCTGGGATTCTCCGATTCTGGAAGGAGAATACAATGTCGCATTCAGAATCATAGAGTGGAGGAATGGTTCCATGATCGGTTATGTCACCAGAGATATGCAGATTCTGATTGGAAACTGTGCAAATCATCCACCAGAGTTTTTACCAATTGCCGATACATGTGTAGTTGCCGGCGATACTTTGAACTTTGACGTTACCGCCTATGATCCCGATGGTAATTCAGTAATTCTTACCGCAAGTGGAGGTCCATTTGTAGTAGCGAATCCTGCTACTTTCACTCCGGTTCAATTGAATAATGATACTGTGATCTCTCATTTCAGCTGGCCTACCACCTGTGCCAATGTGCGGACACAACCTTACTATGCTCAGTTCAAAGCACAAGACACAGATACAACCCGTCTTGTCAACCTCAAGAGTGTGATGATACGTGTCATCGGTTTGCCGCCGGTGAATGCGATTGCAGTTGCAAATGGCAACATCGTAGACCTGACCTGGAGTCCTCCGGGTTGCATCGGAGCGACAGGATACAGGATCTATCGCCGGACTGGAATGTATAATGGTACAATCGAATGTCCCTGCGACAATGGAGCTCCGGCTTATGCGGGATATTCTCTCATCGGCACAAAATCTTCCATCAACGATACCACTTTCAGTGATAATAATAACGGCGCAGGTTTGTCTACAGGAGTTCAGTATTGTTATCTGGTGACCGCTGTTTATCCGGGAGGATCTGAAAGTTGCGCGACACCTCAGACCTGTGTGACATTGAAAAAAGATCTGCCTGTTCTTACCAACGCGGATGTTCGCACTACGGATCTGCTCACAGGTTCGATCTATGTTGCCTGGAGCAAACCGACAGATCTCGATACAATTCAGGATCCTCCGCCATATCAGTACAGATTGTATCATTCGCAGGATGGTGTTGCTTTCAATCAGGTTGCTGTATTCAATGACCTGAACGATACCATTTATATTGACACACTCGTGAACACGGTGAATTTCCAGTGGACTTACAAAGTTGAATTGTATTACACCCAAAACAGTTCACTTGTTCTCAAAGGAAGTTCAACCAAAGCAAGCAGTGTTTTCCTGACTCTTGCGCCAAGCGACAACCGCATGCTTCTTTCATGGACTGAAAATGTTCCATGGTTGAATGAGTATTATGAAGTGTATAAAAAAGATGCGATTTCCGGATTGTACAATTTGCTGGATACAACTTCACTTCATACTTATACCGACACCGGTTTGGTCAACGGAAATTCCTATTGTTATTACATCCGCAGTATCGGCTTGTATTCGTTCCCCGGATATGTTGATCCGATTTTGAATCGTTCGCAACGCGTTTGTGGAAGTCCTTTGGACAATGTCAATCCTTGCAATCCTGATCTTACAGTGCAGTCCTTCTGCAGCGATAATCTGAACAGACTGGAGTGGACCAATCCGAATCTAACTTGTGCGGATGATGTTTTGAAATATTACATCTATTATGCGCCATCGCAAAGTTCCGCTTTTGAGCGCATTGATTCGATAGTAGTGCCAACAGATACTATTTACCTTCATAAAAATCTGAGTATCCTTTCGGGCTGTTATAAAGTCACCGCGGTTGATTCGGTTGGCAATGAAAGCCTGAATCCATTAGCTGTTTGTGTAGATACTTGCAGGCAGTATGTTTTGCCGTCAGTATTTACTCCAAACAACGACGATAATAACGATATTTTTCATCCTTGTGATTCAACAACATCTTCGGAATTGCAGGCAAAAAATTGTCCGCCTTACAAGAATGTAAAGGATGTTGAAATGAAGATTTACAATCGATGGGGAACTCTTGTTTTTGAAACGAATGATAAAGACATCAATTGGGACGGAAAGAGCAAGGATGCTAAGACGGATTGTCCGGAAGGTGTGTATTATTACACTTGTCGTGTGAATTTTTACCGTGTGAGTGGAGTGGAATCCATTCAGCTCAACGGCTATATACACCTCATCCGTGGCCATTAATTTATACGACTTGCAGGGCTCGCCGGATTCTGCACGAAATAAAATCTGCTAAATGTTTACAGGAATTATTGAAGAATTAGGAACTGTCAGTGAAGTTCGTAAAGAAAACAGCAACCTGATTCTTACGATTGCAACTGCGTTTACTCAGGAATTGAAAGTTGATCAAAGTGTTGCTCACAATGGAGTGTGTCTTACCGTTGTTGAAATCAATGGAAACGAATATAAAGTCACGGCCATTGACGAAACTTTGAAGCGCACGAATCTCGGATCATTAAAGCCCGGTGATAAAATCAATCTCGAGCGATGCATGAAACTGGGTGACCGCCTGGACGGACACATCGTACAGGGTCATGTGGATACGGTCGCGGAGGTTACACGTATTGAAGAACAGAATGGAAGCTGGCTTTTTTATTTTAAATATCCGTTCAGCTCAGAAAATGTTACCGTTGAAAAAGGTTCTGTTTGTGTAAACGGAGTTTCGCTGACTGTTGTTGAATCAAAAGACCATTCATTTTCTGTTGCTATTATTCCATTCACCTGGGAGCATACAAATTTTCATACTCTTAAGACAGGTGATTTTGTGAACATCGAATTTGATGTGATCGGGAAATATGTGGCAAGACTGATGCCGGGAAAAAACTGAGTATTTTCTATTTCAGGACTGTAATTTTCTTTTCGAATCAGAAACGGAATCCGATTCCGATCATTCCGTCTATAATTGATCCCGGTCCTATGAAATAATAGTCATCATAAGATTCCGGAACATTACTCATGCTCAGATTCGCTTTTGTTTCGATACCTTTTACTCCAAGAGCCAGATCGAGAATGCCTCTTTTATTATGTCCAAGCAAAGCCTGGAACCCGCCGCCAAAGCCGCCTCCATAACAGGCGTAATATTTATCTTTTTTATTGGGCAAGCCTTTGTTTTGTCCATAGAATGCATTCACATACATGTAAAAACCTTTCGAATTATTTTCTCTGAAAAAGAATTTTGCAAAAGGTAAAATCTGGTAGCCGGGATAAACTTTGGAAAAGTAATATTTCATATCCGTGCCAATTACAACGATAGATTTTAGTTGTACCTGAAATCTTACTTTGACTTTCGCATAATTACCAGTTACCAGTGCAGTAGGAGATGTAAGGATAGCGATCCGGTGCTGAGCAGTGTCTTGTGCATTCGAAATTGTTGCAAGGAGAATAATAATACATGCAGTGTAAATTGCTCTCCTCACAATATGAGTTGAATGAGGATTTTTCATAAATGAATAGGTTAAAAAAGATTAGATACAAAAAGCTAATATAACAAAAGGTTAAAATAAAAATAACCGGGCACTTCAATTTTTGACTTCTTATTTCAATTTAACCGCTTTGAAACTAATTCTTCTCCTGTTATCCTGGAGTTTTGCTGCCTTTTTTTCACTCAGGAGAGATTCAAGTACTTGTTCGATAGAATTGAATTTAAAATCAAATTTTTTCTCCAGCTGAAGAACCAAATTCGCAGCTCCATATGCTCCATTGCCATTTGCCTTATTGCTATGAATGAACGGATGATTGCAATGTTCATCCTGATGGCGATCTTGCTGCGTAGTACTGATGCAGCCATGATAACTCCGTATTCTGTAAAAACTTTTGGAGTAAATTTTTTGTGTTTTCCACAACCGGTTTCTAAGGTCACAATTTGTGACCTTAGAGAAGTCCATTCCTCGTGAGTAAGAGTAAACATAAATTCTTCGGGAAACCTGCTCAGATTTCTTTTGACTGCCTGATTCAGTTCTTTTGTCTGAACTTTGTAGAGCTCTGCAAGATCAGAGCCCGGCATTACCTTCTTACCACGAACTTTGAAAATTTTGCCACGGATGACGGCATCAATTGATGTTTTCATTTTGCAAAGATGACTGCAAAATTGATTGAGTAAATCCAAAAGAAGCACGATATATTATGCCACTCTGAAAGAATGATCTGGAGGAAAATTCAGGTAAACTTAAAAAACCTTCTTGGCAATCCTGCAAGTAATCTCTGCATTTCCCATTGTATAGTAGTGCAAACATGGCACTCCTGCTTTCATGAGTTCCTTGCTCTGTTGGATGCAAAACTCAATTCCAACTTCTTTTACTTCCTTATCTGTTTTGCATTTTTCTATTTCGTCAATCAGTGAATCGGGAAGATCCACATGAAAAACCTTTGGCAGAGAAGTGCATTGTTTTTTGGTGGTGATTGGTTTGAGTCCTGGAATAATGGGAACATTGATTCCGGCCTCTCTGCATTTTTCGATGAACTCAAAATACTTGGAATTGTCAAAAAACATTTGCGTCACGATGTATTCCGCACCCGCATCAATTTTCGCTTTGAGGTATTTTAAATCAGTACGCAGGTTCGGAGCCTCAAAATGTTTCTCCGGATAACCGGCGACACCAATACAAAAATTAGAAGAAGCCACTTCCTTTAATTCTTCGTCAAGATAAATGCCTTTGTTCATGTTCACCACCTGCATCACCAGATCCAGAGCGTATTTGTGACCAAAAGGATGAGGTTCAAATACAGGCTCAGATTTGATCGCGTCGCCACGGAGCAGTAATACATTGTCGATTCCCAAAAAGCTCAGATCGATGAGCGCGTTTTCAGTTTCTTCTCTCGAAAATCCCCCGCAGATGATGTGTGGTACAGTATCTACTTTGTAGTGATTGATGATGGCGGCACAGATCCCAACCGTCCCCGGTCTTTTTCTCATCGATATTTTTTCGAGCAGACCATTGCTGTGCTTCTTGTACACATATTCTTCACGATGATAAGTAACATCCACAAAACTGGGTTTGAAATCCATGATCGGATCCAGGATATCGTAAATGCTCTGAATACTTTTTCCTTTTAATGGAGGGAGTATTTCTACGGAGAATAATGTCTTGCCTTTTGCACGGTTCAGATGCTCGATAACTTTCATAAAGCAGGGTAATGAATATTATTTTCGGAAAATTGATAATGTGCCACGACGTTCTGTTGCTTTTGAATCTGCAACTTTCAGGATGTAATAATAAGTTCCGTCTTTTATATCACCGCCATTCCAGTCGTTCTGATAATTGTTGCTTTTGTAAACTTCCTTGCCCCAGCGGTCATAAACAATCAGACTACTATTTGGATATTGTTCCAGATTCTGGACCACAAATATATCGTTTCGTTTGTCATCATTCGGAGTAAAGACATTCGGAACAACAACTTCAGTATTCACAATCCGGAATTCGCACCAGTTTGAAAGCGAAATGAGTTCAGGATTACCATTGTTGGAGGTACGGACTCGGACATGATACAGCCCGTTTTGAGTGGGTTTTGTGTAGTGAAATGTAGTACCGGTTGTTGATGATCCGGAAACAATAAAGGTGTTTCCAAGGCTGTCGATTTGTACAATTTCATAAACGGGTGCATTCCAGCCAATGT